>JALHML010000012.1 GCA_022844065.1 Minisyncoccota bacterium
ATTAGCCGTACGAAACGAAAGCATCTCCCAAAAAGGGAGATGGATCGTATCCGGCATCGTCCCCTTACGGGTCTGGGAGCACCGTTTCCTTTGGGGATGGTTGCTGGCGGGTCACAGGCCCAGGTGCCTCTCCGCGCTCTTGATACTGCGTATTCGGTTGTACTCGCTTAGGATAGCACGGCGCCACGCGGGGGATATACTTAGTACATACTCGTTATATACCTAGAATCATGGAAGTAGAGATCAATTATCTAGCGGTGCTTCTCTCGACGCTCGCGTCTGTTATCCTCGGATCCATCTGGTTTGGTCCCTTGTTCGGCAAGCAGTGGATGCGCCTTGCTGGCATTCAGATGCCTGGAGAGATAACCAAGGCAATGAAGAAAAGCATGATGCGCTCATACGCACTTGTTGCGCTTTCGAGTTTTATTATGGCAGCGGTGCTCGCACACATTCTCTTCTATGTAACTCAGTTTACGGATGTGTTTGGTGTCGACACCGCCGTTACTACGGCACTCTGGTGCTGGCTCGGGTTCGTGGTGCCGGCAACACTCGGTTCCGTACTCTGGGAGGATCGTCCTTGGAAGTACTGGTTCATTACGGCAGGATTCTGGCTCGTTGCTCTTGTTGTTACGGCTGCGATACTCGCGGTCTGGCGTTAGGATTGATATAGAAGAGTGTTTTAGGTATTGTGTGCATATCAGGAGCGGCTTGCCGCTCCTCGATATTGCGGGATCGTCTAATGGTAGGACAGCGCTCTCTGGAGGCGTTTATCTAGGTTCGAGTCCTAGTCCCGCAGCCATTGACAGCTAGACCGAGACGTGTCGAAATATACACGCCAGTTAGCTAGGAAAATAAGAAGACTGATATACTTTCTCTATGAAGGATCTCAGGCTTATCGTCAGGATCAACAAGCCGATTTCGGAAGTTTTTGAATTTACAACCAATCCTGCAAATACCGCAAAGTGGATTGATTCGGTCGAGGGAGAGAAGGCGGATGCTTATCCTCCAGAAATAGGAACGATATACCAGAACTGGGATGCTACCGGCAAGATAAACGAGTACAAAGTTACTCAGTACGAGCCATCGAAAGTCTTTCAGCTCGACGCCACCCAGCAGGACTATAAAGTCCGCTACACCTATACTCCAATATCAGATACAGAAACTGAACTTGAATACTACGAATGGTCTGAGTCTGACCAACTCCATACGCCATTTATGCAGGAGATTCTGGATAAATTGAAGGAGGTAATGGAGGCTGAATAATTATGGAGAAGGCAGTAAATCTAAAATCCAAGGACGGCTTTACAATCTACGGTGTGTTGAACACAGCGCCTAAGAAGTCAGATACTCTACTGATTCTTGTACACGGCCTCACAGGAGATCTGACCGATCACATCTTCTTCAATGCCGCTCGATTCTTTCCAAAGAAGGGGATTGATACCTACCGCTTCAACCTCTATGACGGAAGGAAGGGTGGACGATCTCTTGTTAGATCAAGTGTACGAACCCACGCAGAAGACCTCAATCAAATCCTAAAGAAGTTTCGTAAGGAATATCGACACATTGCAGTTGCTGGTCACAGTCTGGGTGGTCCGTCGGTCGTTACCGCAGACACGACACTTATGGACTCCATAATTCTATGGGATCCAACCCCAATGCCTTCAAAGAAAGATGTATCAGAAGGAATGAAGAATCCCGTACGGTTTAATAAGTCTCTCGATGCATATGTGTCCGAATGGAACTTCTCATTCCTTATGGGCAAGGAAATGATGGATGAATACGATACGCTTAAGCCGGTACAGCGTATCAAGAATGTGCATGCTCCTGTAAAGATCATCTGCGCTGAAAAGCTTGGAAACGCGAAGGGAGGTAAGGAGTATTTTAAGGAAGCCAATTCTCCAAAGGAATACGCTGTTATAAAGGGAGCAACTCATTGCTTCGATGAATGGGAGACGGAAGAGCAGCTTTTCAGTGAGACGCTTAGTTGGGTAAAAAAGTGGAGTAAGAAATAGCTATGACCAAATTCATTCTCCACGGCGGGTTTACGAGCGCAGACAACGAACATAATCGGACTTTTTACCGAGAGATGACTACCGGGGTTCCTGACGGAGGGAATGTCCTGCTCGTCTACTTTGCTGTTACTGATGGAAAACTCGAAGAGAAATTTGAACAAGATAAGGGGCGAATCTTAGCAGGTGCAGGGGACAAAAGTCTGAATATTCAGGTCGCTACAAGAGAGAATTTTATTGAAGAGGTGAAAGCGGCTGACGCTGTCTATATGCGTGGAGGAAGCACGGAAACGCTACTGACAACCCTCAAAGAGTATCCAGATTTCAAAGAAGTTATTACTGGAAAGATTATTTCGGGTTCATCGGCTGGAGCCTATGTTCTTTCGACGCACTACTACTCCTCTTCTAATCACAAAGTAGGAGTAGGACTAGCGATACTTCCAGCAAGAGTCATCTGCCACTACCAAAGCGAGCATCGGGATTTTCAGGAGAGAGAAGACCCCATAAGGGTAATGGAAGGGTACCCAAACGAACTTGATCTGATTGTACTTAAAGATCATGAGTGGAAGGCTGTTATTCGATAGTATGGACACCTCCACCGCAGCAAAGACTATCTGGGATTACATGCTCATGAACCATGAGCTCGAGAAAGCTGATGCGATTCTAGTACTAGGTAGTAGCGATTTACGAAAGGCTGAATATGCAGCACATCTATATCATGAGGGTTGGGCACCGCTACTTATATTCTCAGGTGGAGAGCGAAGAACAACATCGGGTCTTTGGGGAATGAGCGAAGCAGAGAAGTTTGCATCAATTGCCATAGAGAAGGGTGTACCGCCTGAAGCGATTCTGCTTGAGAAGAAGTCTACGAACACCGGTGAGAACATCCGATTCACAAAAGAGCTTCTCGAAGAGAAGGGAGTACATCCAAAGAAGATGATCGTCGCTCAAAAGCCCTATATGGAACGTCGCACCTATGCGACCTTTATGAAGCAGTGGCCGGGTATGGATTTCATAGTTACCTCTCCGAAGATCTCTTTTGAAGACTATCCTCAAGAGGGAAGGTCTATGGAACACATCATCAACATGATGGTCGGAGACCTTCAGCGAATTAAAGAGTACCCAGCTCTTGGCTTCCAGATAGAACAGGAGATTCCTGAAAGCGTGCGGGAAGCATATGAGCAACTAGTACAGCAAGGATTTACAGAGCAACTTATAAAAGCATCATGAAGCCAATTCTCTTTATAGATTTTGACGGAACGCTTTGCCACGATCGTTTCTGGCGAAGTCTCCCTACAGAGCAATACGAGAAAGTTCAGGAGTTTCTCTTTGTTGAAAAAAGGGCTTATGCCGAGGAATGGATGAAAGGAAAACGAACAGCTGAAGAAGTAAATCAACTACTTGCCGAGCAACTAGGAGTTCCATTTGAAGAACTTTGGGGCATCTTTGTCAGAGATGCGGAGGCCATGAAAGTTTCTCAAGAAGTTCTTGAGGCGATAGGAAAGCTTCGTGATAAGTACACGACTATTTTGATAACAGTAAACATAGATAGCTTCTCTCGGTTCACCGTCCCTGCCTTAAAGTTAGATAGCTACTTTGATGCAATCAGCAATTCGTATTACGAAGGTAAATTTAAGTCAGATAATGATGGTGAAATCTTCAGAGACTATCTTGAAAAATATTCAGCACCCGTCAGCAGTAGCGTGGTGATAGACGATTCTTTTGCGGTATGTGAGACCTTTAAAGCGATAGGCGGTGTTGCGTGTCAGGTGACAACAGAGGAAGATACCGCATTTCACTTGAAGACGCTCTACTAAGGGTTATATATACTTATTATTAAGTACGCTTAATCTAGAACTGATGTATGCCATACCAACTGACAAAAAGTAACGACATTCCGGTCAAAGAGAAGTACGAAATGCGTATCGGCCTGCTTCCCAACATTGGGAATTGTGACGTCATAGTTGCAGAAACAGAGACTGGTCACAATCAAGAGTTTTACGATTTAGAGTCAACGTATCACTACATAATTACCGATGGAGAAGGTAGTTTCTTCCTTGATGACGAAGAGGTGCCCGTTCAGAAGGGAGACTTTCTCGTCATTGCCCCCAAAACAAGAATCTATTACAAAGGCAAATTGCGCCTAGTACTCATAACAAATCCGCCCTGGAAAGCTGAAAACGAGGTCGAGACGAAACCGGTTGTTTGGTGAGAGAAGCCTCATGTCGTCCCAGGCATCGAGCCATAAGTGCTAGAATTTAAGTAATGTATTTAATCAGGATTGAGACAAAAGAATCTACTATAGATGGTAAGGGAGTCTTTGCTCTCGAAGATGTCCGGAAAGGAGATGTTGTCTGGAAATTTGATCCAAACCATGACAAGGTAATCTCAAGAGCTCAGTTCGATGGGGCAGACGAAACCATGAAGCAAGAATTGAAGCGAGTTGCATATCTATCGAAAAGTACAGATCGTTGGGTGTACCCTCCAGAAAATGACCCTGCTCGGTACACGAACCACAGTAAACAAAATAACCTGTCTGTTCTTTTAGATGAATCTATTTCAGAAGAGCCAATCTTTATTGCTAATCGCGATATTGCTACTGGTGAGGAGCTTACAAATGACTATACAGAGTTCGACAACCATACTAGGAAAGTAGAACAGAACTGGCTTAAATAGGCTTTAACATTGTCCTAGACCGTTAGTAAAAAGTGCTACAGTTTAGGCATGAGTAAAAAGTGGACATTCAATCAGGGAAAACATACGAGCACTATAAGGGTGGTCGGTATACCGTTCTTCTTGTAACAGAAGAAACTACGAATGCACGCAAGGGAAACAACGGAGGAGTTGTGTATGTTTCTCACACCTACGGCAAGATCAAGCACCGCGACTTTGATGAGTTTATAGAAGAAATTGAGTGGCCAGATGGTGTTGTGCGCCCACGTTTCATCCTTTCTGAAAGAGAATAGTTCTAGCGCCATCCCAGAAAGCCAAAGGTGAAGCAAAAGAAAACCGCCCCTTCGCCGAAACGAAGGGGTGTTTTCGTTTCGCCGAAGTGGCGGTTAGCGTGCCAGCTCTGGAAAGCCGACTGGTATAAAAGAACTTCCACCAATCCAGAGCCAGATGTAGGAGCCAACCCCACCGCGCCAGCTTTCCGGAATGAGCGACAGTTCACCCCGAAGACCTTCCTCGAGCTTCAGACCAAGTTCCTTTCTCTGTTTGAACCTGACACATCGTTTGCCGGTCCCCGTATGGACTTCAATGCTTAGCATCGGCACGTTTTTGTCGTACATGCCATAGGTCAGAATCTGAATCTCCACTTCGTGTGGTTTGACATCGAGTGTCTCAGAAACAAGTTGTTCAAGCTTGTCCCTGAGTCTTACGCACTCCGAATCTTCTATGACCGGACTGTGTCGAATTATCACTTTTTGCATCTTGGCCTCCCGTGGCTGAATAGATCACTAATACTCTGGACGGAACGTACCATGTATTGCAAAAAGGTTCCAACGCTAGCCATAGACTATAGAATCAGCAATTGACTTCTTGCACTTTTTGTAATATAAACTTACTAGCAATTCGGTTCTTTGAGAACCAAAACTCTTACTGAGAAAGGTCTCGCATGCGCCAGAAATGGAATGCCGAGATCGTTATCTCGGCGGTTAAAGCACTACATCTTCAGGGTGAAAAGATTAACGCTGCATACGTCCAAGAAAAGCACGGTGCCCTCTATTCCGCAGGCGTTAAATACCACGGAACGTGGGGAAAGGCGCTAGCGGCGGCAGGGCTCACGAATGCCGTACCTGCTCGGAACGTGTGGAGCAAGGAAATCATCCTGGCCAAGATCGCAGAGATGGCGGCCCGTAACGAGCCGTTGAACAATGCGTACGTGAAGGAGAAGTACGGAAGCCTCTATACATCCGCAGGAAACTATTTCGGCGGGTGGGCGCAAGCTATCGAGGCAGCCGGCATCTCGTACGATTCGGTTAGGCTTACGGCTCCGAAAAGATCTTGGAGCAGGGAGGTAATTGTCGAAGAGATCCTCAGGCGAAAGGCTGAGGGACTCTCTTTAAGTGGTGCCGTGGTCCAGATTGAGGACGTCGGGCTATATGAGGCAGCTATGTCTCACTTTGGAAAATCGGGATGGGCCCAGGCGCGAACAGCGGCTGGACTGACTCCGATCGACCCACGCCCAGGAATCATCTACGACAAGGGCTTCGTTGCTGAACGTCTCAAGGCTCTTCATGCTGAGGGGTGCCCACTCCACTTCGGTGGGATCAGTGGTAAGCCCTATCAGAACATCATTACCGCTGCGATTCGTCTGTTTGGCTCATACGCGAAAGCGCTAGAGGCTGCAGGAATCGATTACGACAATATCCGGAAGCTTCGCCGTAATTGGTGGACAAAGGAAAAGGTGATTGAAGAAATACAGGCGCTCGAAAAGTTAGGAGAGCGTTTGAGCTACGCCGCGATGCAGGATGCTTACCCCGGACTAGTCGCCGGAGCAGGGCGCCTATTCGGGACCTGGGGTCAGGCAGTAGAAGCTGCCGGAATCTCATACCGAAAACATCTACGCGTCTGGTCTACTCGCGCCTGGCTCGTTTCAGTCAGTGCACGAGAGTACGAATCCATGCTTACGACATCACATCAACATGCAAAGACTCGTCGGAGGACTAAGAGATGAGCGTACAGTCAATTGCTACTCGCCGGTTCGAAAGCATACCGGTGGCCAGTGTCTTCGAGGACCTGGTTCAGCTCCGCACGGAGTACGACGAAGAGCCGCTGGGGGAACTCGGCGACTCGATGACGGATGAAGGCCTTCTTCAGCCCATACTTGTGGCTGCTCTGGGGGACGGCAACTTCGAGCTCATCATCGGTTCGCGGCGCCTGCGCGCAGCGAAACGAAATGGGCACACCACCATCGAGGCCATCGTGATCGAGGGGAAGAGTCCTCTCAATTACATCCTCATGGCTCTGGCCGAAAACCTGCACCGCGAAGACCTGAACGCATTCGAAGAGGCGAGAGCCTTCCTTCGACTGATGAAGGACTATGGCCTCGGTGTCGAACAAGTGGCAGAAAAGACCAAGAAGGGCAGCCAGTACGTCACATCTCGGATTCAGCTACTCAGCTTACCCGAGGAAGTTCAGGCGCTCATCGCCAGCAAGTCGCTCGGACTGGGCTTCGTCAGCGTGCTGGCAAAGCTTCCGACCGGCGACGAGCAGGTGTGGTTTGCGAAGAAGGCGACGTCGGACCGTCTGACGCCTCCTGAATTGCGTGCGCTCATCAATCGTGAACAGGGCGCAGGTGTAGCTCCCCGGAGCTCCACCACTCAGCTCTCTGCAGAAAAGATTCGTTTACGAATCGAAATGTTCACGACCTGGCTGGTGAAAGTGCCGAGAAAGACCGTTGTAAAGCGGTTGAACGCCACTGAGCGAGGCATAATCGGCCAAGCACTCTACGCCCTCGAAATCGAGATTCGGACCCTGCGCCACGCATTTACGGGCGAAAGGATCGAGCCGGTCAAGCGGGCCATGTCTCCTGGAAACCTCGTCGAGGTTCCCAGGAACGCAGGGGCAGAATGGCCGGCGGGCGACCTCGACAAAATTATGGCGAGCGATCGGCCCTCGGACGAAGAACTCGGCCGGCTTCTGGGGAGAACTCCGGCAGCTATTCGAGCCATGCGTTCGAGCCTGAAGAGCACTACCCGCAAGGCAGGTTAATTCAGTAAGGGTTTTGTTTGACTTGGCCGCCCTCACAAGGGGCGGCCTTTTCTTTTACTGTGGGATCTTTGTTCGAATATCGTCCCAGACGGTCAGCAATTGACTTTTTATAATTATCGTTCTAGAGTATTTTCGAAGTGCCTAGTTCCATAACTCATCGAGGAGGCTTTAATGCCGCACGTAATCGTCCATTTCGACCCGACAAAAGTCGACCAAGAACTCATCGACAAGCTGAAGTTCGCGCTTCAACAGATCGTGGCCAACGCCATGAGCTATATACCCAGAGTTCAACAAGATCTGAAGGAAATCTGCGTTCGCCAGCAGGCCGCGCATCCGACAGACGTGAACGTGGCGGCGATCGAGATCGAAATCCAGGCCGGCAATGCGCGCAATCGCCTTGCTGACGTCGTGGTCGAGCAGATCATCGACGGCGTCATTCGCACTCAGCTGATTCCGCTGACGCTCCTGGAACTCGAAGACTGCTGCGTCTGGCTGCGATTCAATGGGGAAAACAGTTTCGCGAAGTTCAATCCAGAATCCGTCCCTGCGGCTCTTCCGGATCGCGGACGAGGCAGGCACCAGAACTGACCAACTTCCCGAAGCGTTTGGAGGCCCCGGCAGCTTGCTGCTGGGGCCTCTTTCTATACAAGATTCGTTCGAATATCGTCCCAGACGGTCAGCCAGCTTGTGCTAGGTTATTGCGTTTGAGATACGTAGTTTAATAACTGCGTCAAAAGTCTTATAATGATACTTAATTTCTCTCTATAAAAATGGCTACCATACATCAAAACCACAGCGGGTCTGGAGATAATATTGGAGGAAATAAATCTATTTCTGAAAAGTCCTCAACTCTTAAGGAACCTTCTCTCCCAGCCTGGGCTTTGTGGGTTGGCTGGCTGGTGGCCATAGCAGCATTACTTTTCGCCGTGTATGTGTATGTATACCCTCATTAGGACGTATGGACATATATCAAAACCACAGCGGGTCTGGAGATAATGTTGCGGGAGATAAGGTGGTGCATGAAAGAAAGCTTTTCTCCGAGACTCAAACTATTAGATTACTACCTCCTAGTTTGGGCGGTAATGATGTCCTTAGTATTGATAGTATCGCGACCCTTAAGACACACTCGCACGGTTCTGCAACTTCGATAACGTTACTTCTTGATGTCGTGCCCACGCATCTTCCAGATAACTCTTCTGATGTAGTGAAGACAGAAGGTCGACAAGAGTATACACATAGCAAGGAGGCAGAGTATGTTTTTGATTCTATTAAGAATAAGAGACACGATATAGATATTGCTGGACGTGTCTTCACGGTTAGTTTATTAAAGATATCCGTACTAGATGTTCCCAACGTTAGCAGTGCAATTGAGTATCTGTTCGGCATTTCAGAAAGAGATATGAATTCTGCAGGTGGCAAGGGTGGTAATGCAATCGCATTCGGACTAAGCAGTACCGCAATTGGAGGAAGGGGTGGAGGCGGTGGGGCTTATGGAAAAGGTGGGGACGGCGGGAATGCCGAAGCATATGGTGACGGCGTCTTTGCGATGGGAGGAGAGGGTGGAGGGGCGGGACAGAAAGATCGAGGAGGAAAGGGAGGTCGTGGTCCTCTACATGTACTAATGGAAGATTATCCAGAAAAGTACAAAGAGATTTCTGAGGCGTTTGGCATTACAGAAGAAGAGGCGAGAACAATTGGAAAAGGTGGAGATGGAGGATCTGCCCCAGTGTAAGATTTAAAGAGTGCCTAGTTTGAAGTTCGAATATCGTCCCAGACGGCCAGCAACTGACTTTTCACAATATTCGTGCTATTTAAACAGGAACGTTGCACATGTTCCTTCCAAATAGGTAATGCGGTTGGCAACGTTTCCGCGCACCCTATAATTGGAGATACGAAATGCTCGATACGTTTTGCTTGAATAACTCCACCTCGAAAGGGAATGGAGCCCTTCAACAACTTCTGAAAGAGCTTCGCGGGGCGAGAAATCAACCCGTCTACAGTACGTACGTGTCCGATGTGAGTGGCAACATGTTGGCCGTCATTTGTACGACCAACGAAAAGGTGCATCTTGGGTTTGGGAAGCTTTCCAAGCATGCGCTCCGGACGCTCGTAAAACTCTTTGAGGAGCGTACGCGGCTCGACGATCAGATGGTGTTCACGTTCGAACACGAGGAAGGACAGGTCAATCCCAGAAACCTGTTCGTAACCGCGTCGGAGAATGATTCCCACGTTCGCATCTTCCACGTCGCTCCAGGGCACTAATTTCCAGCCCTGTTCGTACCACC
>JALHML010000013.1 GCA_022844065.1 Minisyncoccota bacterium
TTGTTGTTATCGAGCACAATCTTGATGTTATTAAGTCCGCGGACCACATCATCGACTTTGGTCCTGAGGGCGGAACCGGGGGCGGCAAGATAATCGCAAAAGGTACTCCAGAGGAGGTTGCGGAGGTTGAGGGTTCCCATACGGGCGAGTATCTTGCGAAGCTTTTGAAGAAGCACAAGAAGCCGATGAAGAAGGGATAGGCGTGTGCTATCCTTAGGCTTTAGAACGGCTATTTGAAAGGGAGGGCTTCATGAACCGCAAGGTTTACTTAGACTGCACAAAGCTCGTGCGAGGATCGAGGTGGGGAAAGCGGATGATTCCGAGGCTGCGCCAATATTGCAGATCTCGGTTCGCTGACTTTGACCCCTACATGTCCGACGAAGATCTCTTCGCGTTCTTGTACGCAAAGAACACGAGCAACAACATGAATCGTGAGTCGGTGCGACTTCGCACAAGCGCGGAGTACACAAAATGGGTTGCTGGAGAACCGGCACCCGAATACATGTGTTCATGGCTCCGTGTTGCTTTGAAGGATCGTCTGCACTATGCCGTCCAGCGGTGTCAGACCCCACTTGCAGCGTAATGTTAAGGGCCCGCTCCGGCGGGCCTTTTCCAATAGGTACGTTAGCCGGTAGGATAGCTGCATGGAACGAGCTGATCTCGCTAAGTTCAAACTCCCGGATTGTCCGGGGGTCTATCTCTTTACCCAGGGAAAAGGAAGAGCAAAGAAGATTTTGTATGTCGGGAAGGCAACGTCGCTTCGCGATAGAGTGCGCTCGTATTTTGATATAGAGCTTATCGCTACGAGAGGTCCACGTATTGTGGACATGGTAACCAAGGCTGATGGACTGTTGCACGAACCAACACCAACCGTACTTGAAGCCTTGGTGCGAGAGGCAGCACTCATCCGGAAGCACTTGCCCCCTGCGAACTCCATGGGCAAGGACGACAAGACCTTCTTGTATGCCGTTATAACGGACGAAGAGATACCGCGCGTGCTTGCTATACGAGGTGCAGAACTCGATATGAAAGCCAAGAAGGTGATCATAACGGGAGTGAAGCTGAAGGCGATACACGGTCCATTCCCGTCTGGGTATCAGCTTCGCGAGGGCCTGAAGCTCATACGTCGCATATTCCCGTTCTATGACACACCGAAGCCGGTTGGCGAAGGGAACAAGCACCTTCAGGCGAAGGTAGAGTTCAACCGCCAGATCGGACACTATCCGAAGAATATGAGCCGTTCTGAATATATGCGCTCAATCAGGAACGTGTCGCTATTCCTTTCAGGACGAGTGAAGGCACTCCGTGCGCAACTCACGCGCGATATGAAGACATTCGCTAAAGAAGAACGCTTTGAAGAAGCGGGTATCGTACGAAAGCAGCTTTTTGCACTTGATCACATTCAGGACGTATCGCTTATTAAAGAGGATCGTGGAGACGATCAAGGTCCACGTATTGAGGCCTACGACACAGCGCATATCTCCGGCACCAATGCGATTGGTGTTATGACCGTTGTAGAGAACGGGGTGCCCGTTAAGAAGGATTATCGGACCTTCAAGATCCAGGGTCTTGGTGGGAAGTCCTTGAACGACGACATAGCTTCCTTAAAAGAGATTCTTTCTCGCAGACTCGGGCATCCCGAGTGGCCGCTTCCGAAGGCATTTGTGGTTGATGGCGGGAAGACCCATAAGAAGGCAGCAGAGGATGTGCTCAAGGAAGTAGGTATTGGGCTTCCGGTTGTTGCGGTTGTGAAGGATGAGAAGCATCGGCCGCGTGAGGTACTTGGCGGTATGCGTGCAGGCGTGTCAGACGCTGATGCCGTGCTTGTAAATAGCGAGGCACATCGCTTTGCCCTCTCAAATCATCGCAAGGCACGTACACGGGCGATGCGCAAAATCTAACGCTCTACTGTATAGGTGCTGGTATACTCATGCTATATGAGAGGCACTGTCGTTGGTGTATTGCGGGGTGGTCCATCAAAGGAACACGAGGTGTCCTTAAAGACGGGACACGCCATCATCACGAATCTTCCTGAAGGTGCGTATACAACCAGGGACATTTATATAGACAAGGAAGGAGCATGGCACGAGCGTGGTCGCCCGACGACGCCCGACCGGGTCCTGCCTTCGGTTGACGTTGTTGTTATCGGTCTGCACGGCGAATACGGAGAGGACGGGGAAGTTCAGAAGCTCCTTGAGCGCTACGGAGTGCCGTATACGGGATCTGACTCGTTTGGTTCCTATATTGCGATGCATAAGGTACTCACCAAGGAGCGCGCAAAGGATATTGGACTCCTTACGCCAAAGTATCGATTCATTGAGGAAGGGAACGACACGCATGCGGCAGCTATGGAGATTGTCCGTTCCTTCCATCAGCCGGTTATCGTAAAGCCACTTCGCTGGGGCTCGTCTGTTGGTATTACGATTGTAGGTGGTTTCCAGCCAGTACACCAGGCCATTGATTCGCTGTTGGCTGGCGGCGCGGGTGGGGTACTTGTTGAGGAGCTTATCCGGGGAACTGAAGCAACGGCAGGAGTTGTTGAGGGTCTTCGTGGAGAAGCGCTTTACGCACTTCCTCCTATTGAGATTATTCCACCCGAACGTGATTTCTTCTCGTACAACGCAAAGTACTCGGGCGCCACGCGTGAGATTGTTCCGGGACGCTTTGCGAAGCCCGTTCAGGAGGAGCTGATGCGTATGGCAAAGGCTATGCACGAGGAGTTGGGTCTCCGACATTATTCGCGTTCTGATTTCATGGTCTCGCCGAAGGGAATCTATTTCATCGAGACCAACACACTCCCTGGCATGACATCGGAATCCTTGCTTCCGAAGTCCTTGGCAGCAATTGGGGTGTCATTCCCGGAGTTTCTGTCCCATCTCGTGGACCTTGCCCTAAAGAGCAAGAAACGATAAAGTTCAGGAGTTCCCGAAAGGGCCGTTAGCTCAGTTGGTAGAGCATCTCATTTGCAATGAGAGGGTCGCAGGTTCGAATCCTGTACGGTCCACCCTAGAAGACAAAGGCGCTGTAATGGCGTCTTTTGTTTTGAATACACACGCTACTTCTGCTGTTCCATAATCTTTCCCACCAATACAGCACCCCAATGTATTTGACTTTATATATTTATAATGCTCTATTTATTCTGGAGCTGCCCTAAGATGAGATAGAGGCAAACCGGGAGTGGAAGATTACCCGTCCCTAAGGCCGCAGGCCAGCAGGACCGCATGAACCATCCATCGAACGCACTACTGTTTGGGGGATCTCCTCCCCTAGGCGACCTGGAAACAGGTTCTCAAATCAGGAGCAACTCACAATGTGGGTAAAAGTTTTTATCTTTGACGGTGATCAGATGTGTAGCGAGCACAGCAAACGTGAGCTGTGCAAGCTAAGCAACTACCTCACCTTCCTCACGGAAAGTGGCGTTGAGTACTCAGTTACGTGGTTACAATCCGCGACAGATACGGTTGCCTGGAACGACAACCACTATGTCGATCTTACGTTGACCGCAATCGTCACGGATACAAGAGTTCGTCCTTCCGATCAGTAGTACCTGGGGCTTATTAGTCCCAATGGCCCCCGTCCTAGCGCAAGTTAGGACGGGGGTTAAGTTTTTCCACCTTAAGAAAATTACCGCCACCCTGATTCCAACAAAACAGTTCGATGCCTACTCTCATAGCAAGACTATTCATTAATGGGCCTGTATCTAGTTATAAACTGCCTCATTAGGCTTACTACCGCGCCGAGTTCTTCTCTGCCTTCGGGCTTCATGAGCGGGTGCATAAGCGCGTATCCTCGCGCATCCTCTTCAAACTCGGCTCTGTTTGCATCAAAGTGCACAACCACCTGATTTCTTAAATCAGAGATCGAGTCCTGAAATTGCTTCCATTTCTCCTCTGTCCACTTCAACTCTGAACGTACATAGCCAAGCATGTCGTTTCTAATGGACACCACTCTTTCGTCATGATTTGAGCACATTTTTTCGACTAATCCTCTGCCTTTGTTAAAAACTCGCATGTAATAGACTGCCGGGAAATCAAACGAAATCCTGCAACTATGAAAGGCTAGATCATAAGGGAGACATCTTTCCTCAGAAAATAACTCTTGGTTTAGGTAATTGCAGAGATTTAAAGCACATTGAGCGTCATGCAGGGAAACACCCCACTCGTGGATTCTGTTATAGACTTCTATTTCAAGGCGTTCACTCTTTTCCATATACTAATTATAGCAACTAGGATATTTGGAGTTTTGTTCCAACATCGTCCCAGACTGCCAGCAATTAAATGCTACAGTTTAGATATGAGTAAAAAGGAAGACATCCAATCAGGGAAAACATACGAGCACTACAAAGGAGGTCTCTACACCGTCCTTTTCGTGACAGAAGAGACCACGAACGCACGCAAAGGTAACAGTGGAGGAGTTGTATATGTGTCTCGTACTTATGGAAAGATCAAGCACCGCGACCTTGATGAGTTTGTAGAGGAAATCGAATGGCCTGATGGTGTCGTGCGCCCCCGTTTCGTGCTTTCGGAAAAGGAATAGCTACCCAGCATTTCAGGCAATCCTAGTATAGTTAGTGTATGCAAATAGTCCGAAAGGAATCAGCAGAAAGGTTTGAGGACGGGACAGTCTTCGATGCTTCTGAATATCACACGTCAGACAAGGATATTAATACTGCCCGAATCAAAATACGGGGCCGGTACCCAGTGACCGGCTTTATGCGGAACACGAAGGTTAAGGAGATTGTCTACATTGAAGCTGGGTCCGGAGGTGTGACGATTAATGGCACAAGCCAGGAAGTCAAAGAAGGAGATGTGGTTTTCTTTGGTGCGAATGAGACGGTTGCCTGGGATGGAAACTTTACCCTTATAACCACCTGTACTCCTGCATGGTCTAAAGGCCAGCATGAGTTCCTTCCATAAAGGTTTCAACATCGTCCCATACCCCAGCACCCAAACCTTCAAGGTCGACATTAATATGGCGCTCTAGTACTGTTCATGCAGAAGCAATCAAGCTGAATGAAAGGACTATGAGTATGAAGAGTACCAAACGGCCTGACATCAAATCCCTCATTGTTGAGGACGATGCAAGCAGACATCTCGAAAGCCTCACCATGGTGGCGCGCTTGGCGTCTATTCTGCAAGCCGATTCCTTCGTCACTACTAATGAGGAACGACTATGCCACTGCTCTTTCTGTGGGAAGTCGCAGAAGGAGGTCCGTGTGCTCATCGCAGGACCTACCGTCTTCATCTGCAACGACTGTGTTGATCTCTGCAACGATATTGTTGCGGAGCAACCGCCAAAAACCGCAGATTAGTTCTGTCTTAATCTATATGTGATTGAATGGACGGGGGAGAAATCCCCCGTTTTCTTTATTTAGATAGGGTATACATTCCAAAAAGTACACCTCCAGCGGTCTCGCTGGAGGTGGTTGTCTAGTATTTAAGCGTGGCGTGCAATCAGTCCAAGCTCGTGGGTCGTGAGACCCAGTTGCTCGGCAGTGAGACCGCGCTTCAGGTCCTTCTCCAGTCTTACCATCATGACTGAAGTCTTGTCTCCTGCATGGAGAGCCTGGAGAAGGTACTGGGCGTTTTCCTTCGCTACAGCCAGAACGCCTGGCGTAATTGATTTTGCCATGGTGTTTATCCCTTGTTGCTTCTAGACAAAAGCTAGCATACGTTGCAGAAAGGTTCCAACATCGTCCCAGAAAGCATTGCTCAGCAAAAGATTTTGTTGTACTGTCACCCTGACTTGAACCTTCATATAGGAGTCTGAGACGATGAGCGTCAGGGCCACATACAAGATACGCGTCCCAAAGACCATGCATCAACAGCTTTATCGGCTCGCTCAGCGTACCGATAAAAGCGTCAATGGGCTGGTTGTGATTCTGCTGGACTCGGCGATCGCCAACGAACGAAGCACGGAACTGAAAGAGTTGAGTCTTCTGAAGGGCGAGCCTAAAATGCGTCCAAATCCATTCCCTGGAAGATGGGTGCAAGTCATGCCGATTCCGCTTCACGACAGAATCTTCGCCGCGGCGAAGGAAGAGGGAGTGAGTATAAACCTGCTCATAAATACTCTCTTATGCCGAGAGCTGGGTTGGCTGGAAAGGAATCTTGCAATCGATCGTTAGTTTGCCCCGTGGAGAGCACTGCTCACGCGGGGTTCTTCATATATAAAGGTTCCAACATCGTCACAAACAGCCAGCAATATTGATATACTCGAAACATGAAACTGAGCCCGGTGTACATGAGCCAAAAGACCTTCGTCTTTAATTCAGAAGGAAAGTTTCTTACGCTTCTACGTACAGCAACGGCTCCTACTCGGCCACTTAAATGGGATCTGCCAGGAGGTGCTTATGAAGTCGGTGAATCTCCAGTTGAGGGTGCCGAACGCGAGATACTTGAGGAGACTGGCTTGGAGGTAAAGAATACTCAACCCCTTTGTCTTGTTGGTGAGCTTAACGAGAATAAGGACTGGTGCGTAACCGTTGCGTACCGTGCCGAAGCCGAAGGAGTGGACGTAAGTTTGAGTTTTGAACACCAAGAATATCGCTGGGTAAGTAAGGAGGAATTTCTCACATTAGACTCTTCTGATAAATGGAAGAATATAGCTCAGGAGAATCTCGCATAAGGGTTCCAACATCGTCCCAGACTGCCAGCAATCTATAAAATCTTATACAAGACCTCACAGTACTCGAACTCCGTTTTGAATAGCTCTGCCTGTCCTTTGGAGAACTCCATGATTCGGGAAGGGAGGTTGCCTCCGCCAAAAAGTTCAAGGGGTCCAATCTGTGATTCATATAACTTAATTGCCCTTATCTTCTTTAAAACTTCCTCTCGTGAAAGAGGTATGGGTACTATTTCCGTATTAGCCCCAGTTATTATTTTCTCTTTCAGAAGCTCCTCTCTAGAAATGGTGTAGGCATACGGCAAATCCTGATAAAGGAAGCACTGCATGTCTGCGCCCTCTAGACACGGAATTGCGCTGAGCAACATCTGCTTTGTGAGGCTGTGATCCCTATGTATTTCTAAGCCGGGAGCATACACATTTACTGGTCGATCTTCATACGATTGCATAAGGGAAAGGAAATCCTCGAGGAGAAGTTCAGGTAAGCCCTCATCGTTTGATCTCCCAAGCAGGTCAGTACGGTATTGCTGATCCAGATGCTTCAAGTTCACAATCTGCTCCTTGGGTACACCCAAGAGCTTGAGAGCCGCGTCGTTCTCTTCGTTTCTTGCTTTATGTGCTTTGTCGCTATTGAGGAACCCTGAAGCAAGATCCCAAGGGGTTGGGCGTGCAGTAGCAGGCTTTCCTGCAAAGAATGTAACAACCGTAGACGCAGCGCCATGTTGTGCTAAGAGACCTCCAAGAGAAAGCACGGCATCGTCAAAGTGAGGAGAGAGGATTATGTTGTGTCTCATATATGCTTAGAAGTATATATCGTGCTTCCGGTACTGGTTCCAACATCGTCCCAGATACCCAGCAATATTTGTATAAAAAGAAGCCGCCCGGAGGAGCGGCGAAGAATACTCCTCCGGGCGCTTCGGGCGGCTAGCGAACAAGCTTGGCTTTCAGTTCTCCGCTCCAGAAACGGAGTCGATATTTCGCAGGTGTCCGATCACCCACGGATACGCGTTCGAAGAAACGTCGCGAGACTTCGATTTCACATTCACCGTGAGGGGTGTTCAGTGTCACGAAGTAGAACGTGCCCAGATGGCGTTCAGGGACAAATCCTGCGGCGCCACCTGAAAAAAGGTGTCCGACCAGACGATGTTCGCGCTTGTCGATCACCTCAAGCTTTGAGAATGACCACGTTGGCCCGAGACCGAAAAGTGAAGCGCGGCGAATGACAGGATTTTCTGTTGCTACTGAATCGGTCATCAAGACCTCCTTCCAAGGAACCTAGACAGACACTACATTACAAATTGCTATAGTCAAGGATATGGGTTCCAACATCGTCCCAGACTGCCAGCTTTATTGCTCAAGTACAGATCAAGGTATACCCTGTGCTCGGCGACAGCCAAGGTAGTAATGCCTGTACATTCACACATCCCGACAGGGATACAGAAAGGTTACGGAAATGAATCCGACAGTCGAAACCCTCGTTCGAGGATCTGCAGGGATCAATCGAATGAATACTGAGATTCAGCAGGTAACGAGCTTGCTGTTCGGACTCGCGGGCCATCCGCGTTCCCATAAAATTCGACATCTCTATGACGGGGTCACGAATACCTTCCATACACGATTAGGGGATTTTGAAGCCTCAGGATGCGTTTGGGAGATCTGGTGGTACAAGGAAAAGTTCCATACACGCTGCCTCGTCCAGAACGAACATCACCACACCTTGCATCAGTTATACGTGAGCGACGCTCAAGCCCTCGACGGCTTTAAGAATCGTCAGCACGCAGAACCCGTACGCTGGGCCGAGGGTGTGCTCGAGGCCCATGAAATGCTCCAAGTGTTTGTTGACGGGATGTTCCGTGACTTTCAGCTAGGTCACACTATACGTTCATACGTCAAAGCAGCCGAGTTCGTCTCGTGACTGCAGGCCGCTGATATTCGAAAGGATGTTGGCGGCTTTCGTTTTGATTACATATTGTCTCAGTCAACTCGATATTGTCTTCGAGAGGGTATAGAGTTCCTGTATGCCTCGTCCAATCCTCATTGCAACCATGGGATACCCCGGTTCTGGGAAGACTCACTTTTCTGAAAAATTAGCGGAGCAAGAAGGATTCGTTCATCTAAACGCAGATCGAGAAAGATTGAGACTTTTTAAAAAGCCGCAGTATACGAAGAAGGAACATCTCGCTCTCTCAGTAGCCATGGACCGCGTCGCTGAAGAACTTCTTCTGCAAGGAAAAAGTGTTATCTACGATGTAAATTTTAGTAGACGAATACATCGAGAGAGAGTTCAAGCGATCGCCGAGAGGGCAAATGCTGAGTACCGTCTAGTGCATCTCGTAACCAGTGAGCCTGTTGCGCTTGAGAGACTAAAGGTACGTGGAAGAAATACTGAACAAGATCCAGAACTTTATCGCCCGATTGATCTCCAAATATTTCATAGGATGAAAGCTGAAGTCGAGGAGCCTCACTCGTCAGAGCCAGTAATTAAGATAGATGGGGAGTCTTCATTTGAAGAACAGCTGGAGCAGTTTAGGAAATCCTTATAAGCGTTCCAACATCATTCTAGACCGCCGACAGGATTTTTAAGGAAGCCCCCGAC
>JALHML010000014.1:0-3991 GCA_022844065.1 Minisyncoccota bacterium
GCAACACTTCTCTTTGAAGTAGAGCTTTTGGGCGTTCAATAACTTTCTTTGAAAGATAGAAAAACGCCCGGAACCAAGTTCCGGGCGTTTTCCATTATAGGTAGTGTAGAGATCGTTACCGACGATCGAAACCGTTCCGAATGGGATTGGTGATCGTTTCGTCGAGCGACAGGACCGGGATGCTCGCCGGGTTGGCGAGCGCCGGGTAAAGGCCCGCGCACGTCGGGAAGGTCTGCTCGAGGAAGATGCGTTCGCTCCGTCCCCACAGCAGGTTCGCCCGAATGGACAAACGATTGAAGAGCAGCGACAGCATGTTCGATTCGCGGCTCAGCTCCTGGGCGTATTGATCGCCCCGGCGCCGAACCTCGTTCGAGCCTGCGCCCGCCACGATCATGATGCCATGCTCGAGCATCTGTTCGGGGTTCCGGATGGCTTGCACCAGGCCGAGAAGGGCCTGGAGAAAGTTCGCGGCGCCGCCGACGCGACCTGAGCGACGAATGTGGTCGGCCAGATTGACGTCATAGCGTTGGAACAGACTCAGGTACATGGGATCGAGTTGGGCGATTAGGCCCATGATCTGGACAAGTTCAGTGATGTCTTCGCCCACAATGGTGCAGGCGTTTTCGGACGCAGTGGCGTATTCCTGGTAGAGCTCGATGCTCTCCGGGGAATCGCCGTAGGCCGTCTTCCAGTCGTCGAGCGAGGTTGTGCGAAGCACACCCCGAACGTTGTAGGCCTGCATCGGCAGTGGTTGGCCACCGGGCAGGGGGCTCGACATGTCGACGAGAATCTGCCGGGGCAGGGTCTGGTTGACCTGGCGATCAGTGGACGAGCTCGGAACGACTTGGGCGGCGGCGGAGCCAGCGCCCAGCAGGAGTGCGATGGAGGCCACCGCACCCAGGATCTTGGTCGTGGTCATGATGACCTCCTTGTGGTGAGTTCTTTCTACCTAAATGGATTGTAAAGAACTCTGTTTGAACTAAGAACATTATAGAGGTCTCTTGACAGCTTGTCAAGCTCCTCTGAGTACGTACTTGCTTGCCTAAATGGCGAATGGCTCGTACGGTACGTAGATGAGACCCATTTCTTTCTCCATTACAGCGAAGCAAGGGAATGCCCGGACGGGCACCCTTTCAACACCGCGTGGCGATATCCAGACACCGGCATTTATACCCGTAGGCACAAAAGCAGCTGTCAAAGGAGTGTTGCCTGATCAACTGAAAGCGCTGGGCGCTCAGGCTGTATTAGCGAACACATATCATCTTTACCTTCAACCGGGTGAAGGGGTAGTGAAGGATGCGGGAGGGCTCGGTACGTTTATGGGCTTTGATGGCCCCACCATGACCGACTCTGGAGGATTCCAAGTGTTCTCCTTGGGGGCAGCGTTCGGCAGAACCATAACAAAAATCGCGAAGGGTGAAGAGAATGAGCGGGATCAGGGTGTTGCGGTCTTTGACGAAGACGTGCAGACCCAGCATGGGCAGCTTGCCGTTATTGATGAGGAAGGGGTGACCTTCACGTCGCACCATGATGGCTCGCTTCATCGCTTCACGCCTGAGCGTTCCATAGAGATTCAGCACGCACTTGGCGCTGATATGTTCTTTGCGTTTGATGAGTGCACCTCGCCAACCGAGCCATATGAGTATCAAAGAGAAGCGATGCTCCGAACGCATAAGTGGGCAGAGCGTTCCTTGAAGGCGCATCGACAGAATATTGAAGCGAATCGCAAGCAGGGAATCTTCGGCATTATTCAAGGCGGAAGGTTTGAAGACCTGCGTGAAGAGAGTGCAAAGGAAATTGCATCAATGGACTTCGACGGTTTTGGTATCGGAGGATCTTTCAGCAAGGAAGACATGATGGGTGCGCTTCAGGCGGCCGTGAAGCATTTGCCAGAAGAGAAGCCGAGACACTTCTTAGGTATTGGCGAGCCAGGAGATCTTCTTCTTGGGATTCAGGAGGGTATGGATACGTTCGATTGCGTTGCAGCTACGAGGCTCGGACGGCACGGGACTATTTATACGAAGCGCGGTCCCATACATATGAAGAAGGAACAGTATCTCTCTGACTACGGTCCGCTCGACCCGGAGACTTTAGTTGCCGGGACTGAGACCTTCTCACGTTCCTATCTCTCACATCTCATACGGGCAAACGAGATATCAGGGCAGGTTATAGCGTCTATGTACAATCTTGGGTTTATTCTTCAGCTCGTAGATGGTGCGCGTGAGGCGCTTCTTGAGGGGAGGTTCAACGAGTATAAGGAGTCATTCATATCTACCTACTACGCCGCAGGTATTGACAAAACAACATAAAGCTGTATTCTATTTATTAGTGCGTTGATCCTGGCCAGTGTAAGGCCGTAAACCGAAGACAATAGAAGGATACATTCCGATGCGCAGCATCGTTCTTGGCCTCCTGGCCGCACTGTCCGTCGCCTCGGCGGCTTATGCCAGCCCGGTTCAGGATCCCAGCCCGGTTCTGACCATTCAGACGCCGGCCAACGACGTCCATCCGACTTCGCTCGACGCCGCCTGTCGTCGGGTCGTGGATGAAATGCAGAACGAGCGAAATATCGAGCGAGCAGTACTACTGACCTCGATGGCGCGCTCGGTCCTCACGATGGGCTCGTACGGCTTTCTCTATGTCGCCTCGGAACAAGAAGAGCAGTTCCAGGCGGCAGCAGACCTGAGGCGAGCCCGCCGGAACTGGCTCCGCACGTTCTGCGCGGACAGCCTCGAGGTCCCGCCAGCCCTGCCGGTTCAGTAACCAGAATTGCTTCGGGAGCACGCCGCCAAGACCTTCGGGTCGAGGCGGCGTCTTCTTTTATATTTCACACTCCACGCGTACACTGGCTTTACTATGGCAACGTTTAAGATGCATTCTCCATTCCCGCCCGCTGGCGACCAGCCGAAGGCTATCGAGAAGCTAACTGAGGGTGTGAATAAGGGTATGCGGCACCAGACGCTTCTTGGTGTTACGGGTTCCGGCAAGACTTATACCATCGCCAATGTGATCCAGAACGTGGGGAAGCCAACTTTGGTTATGGCTCACAACAAGACGCTTGCGGCGCAACTCGCGCAGGAGTACCGAGAATTCTTCCCGGAGAATGCGGTCCACTACTTTGTTTCGTATTACGACTACTACCAACCAGAGGCGTACATTGCACACTCAGATACCTATATAGAGAAGGAGGCACAGATTAACGCGGAGATTGATCGGCTTCGCCATGCTGCGACACAGGCGCTCCTTACACGGAAGGATGTGATTATCGTAGCGTCTGTGTCTGCTATCTATGGTCTCGGTTCGCCCGAGAATTACGAGAAGCGGCACGTAAAGCTTTTAGTTAACGGGGAAGAGAATCGCGCAGCCCTAATTAGGAAGCTCATTGGCATTTACTTCGAACGAACCAACGCAGACCTTGAACCAGGAAAGATCAGGGCGGTAGGCAACGCGATAGAGCTCATGCCAACCAACGAACGCGTTGTCTACAGAATTCTTTTTGATGGGGAGGTTATCTCTCGTATCGAATGCCTTGATCCCGTATCGCGTGCACTAACGGGAACTCCTGATTCCCTATTTGTGTTCCCTGCAAAGCACTTCGTTTCAGACGAAGAGGACCGTGCCCGTGCGATTGAGAGTATTAAGAACGAGCTCGACGAGAGGTTGGAAGTCTTTAAGCGCGAGGAGAAAGTACTTGAGTATGAGCGTCTGAAGCGTCGCACCCAGCATGACTTGGCCTTGATTCGGGAGATTGGCTATACGTCCGGTATCGAGAACTACTCGCGCCACTTCGATGGGCGATCTCCTGGAGAAGCGGCACACACCCTGCTTTCCTATTTCCCACATACCAAGGACGGAAAGCCAGATTTCCTCACGGTTATCGACGAGTCACACGTAACCGTTACGCAGGTGGGCGGGATGTACGCGGGAGATCGTAGCCGCAAGCAAATGCTCGTTGAGCACGGCTTCCGACTCCCCTCGGCTTTTGATAACC
>JALHML010000014.1:4001-8821 GCA_022844065.1 Minisyncoccota bacterium
CCGCTCAAGTTCGACGAGTTCGAAGAGCGCATCGGGCAGACTATCTCCACGTCAGCAACTCCCGGGAAGTACGAGATTGAGCACAGTGTGCCGCCGGATGGCCAAGTTGCAGAGCAGATCATTCGCCCAACAGGTCTGGTTGATCCTGAACTCACCATAAAGCCCATTGTTGAAAGTGGAGAGTATAAGGGCCAGGTAGCTGACTTCATCGCAGAGGCCGAGATTGTTATTAAGCGTGGAGGCCGGGCACTTGCAACAACCCTTACCAAGCAAATGGCTGAGGATCTTTCCGAGTTCCTTAAGGAGCGCGGTATGAAGGCTGAGTACTTGCATTCAGACGTGAAAACGATTGACCGCATTGATATCCTCACAGCGTTCCGTAAGGGAACCTTTGATGTGCTGGTTGGCGTTAACTTGCTGCGTGAAGGTCTCGATCTTCCGGAGGTTGAACTCGTGGGAATTCTTGACGCTGACAAGGAAGGCTTCCTACGCTCTGAGACCTCGCTCATTCAGACCATAGGGCGCGCGGCGCGTAACGTACTCGGTACGGTTATTCTGTACGCCGATGTAATGACGGGTTCCATGGAGCGCGCGATAGGCGAGACGAATCGTCGTCGGACTATACAGGTTGCATACAACGAGAAGCACGGCATTACGCCGATGACCATTAAGAAGGAGATTCGTGATATCGCGGAGAGTATGCGCACCGAGCATCAGAAGACGGTGGTAAGTCTTCTTGAACTTGACGCAAAGCTCTACGCAGAAGACCCTACTGCGTTTATGAAGCAAAAGCGTCTTCAAATGAGCGAAGCCGTTGAGGCACTTGATTTTGAGACGGCAGCAATCCTTCGGGATGAGATCTACGCCCTTGAAGGGAAAGAGGTTGTGAAAAAGAAGCCCGCACCAAAAGGACGTCGTCGCTAGCGTGCTACCATTTATCTATGTCGATTAAGTTGTTCATAGCTGCGATCCTTTCAGGGGTATTCGC
This sequence comes from Minisyncoccota bacterium, assembly GCA_022844065.1. Lineage (GTDB taxonomy): Bacteria > Patescibacteriota > Minisyncoccia > Phycocordibacterales > Phycocordibacteraceae > C7867-001. The sequence continues at coordinate 4,990 of JALHML010000014.1, forward strand.
AGTTTCGCTTGCGTGTATTGGAGTTGCTGCACTCTTTTTGAAAGACACCATTGGTCCACTATTGGTTGGTATTGAGGAGAACGAGGCGCTTTCAATGCTGGTTCTTGAGACGTCACTTACGTCCCTCTTCCTCGTTGTTCTGCTTGTTGCTCTGTTGTTCTACGCACTTGGAAAGTACATAGCGCGTCCAATACGTATGGTTACAACAGCGATGCAGTCTTTTGCACAAACAGGACAGAAACCAGGTCCCCTTACCCTTGGTTGGGCACCGAGCGAAATACGCAGTCTTGCTGAAGAGTTTACAAAGTTCACAGAGACGGTGGACGAAGTCCATAAGCATGATACGGAAGTATCGCGCGTAAAGTCTGATTTCATTTCAACGGCTGCCCATCAGTTACGGACCCCTCTCACAGGCATACGCTGGGCACTTGAGGCTCTTCAGATGGAGCAACTAACAGAGAACCAGAAGACGCTTGTTACGAATGCAGTTGAGAAGAGCCATCAACTCGTAGCAGTCGTTGGTACGTTGCTTGATATTTCGAGCATTGAGTCAGGGAAGTACAAATATGATTTCAAGCCCGCGGAAATTGACAAGGTTGTTAGCGATGTGACCCGAGACTTCGAGCCACTTGCCGTGAAGTCCAATGTTTCTCTTTTGTTTGAGAAGACCGGAGAGGAGAGTGCAAAAGTATTGATTGACCAGGAACGCATCCGTTGGGTGTTAAACAATCTTGTTGAGAACGCCATTCAGTACACACCTGCGGGTGGATCGGTTCGTGTGACTACTGAGCTTGCACCTGGTCGGGTGTATGTGAGGGTGCACGATACGGGTATTGGTATTGCTCAGGAGGATAAGGGAAATATTTTTGAACGCTTCTATCGTGCGCCGAACGCTATCGCTAAAGAGAATGGTGGCAATGGCCTCGGGCTTTATATTGCACGCACTATAGCGACTGATCATGGCGGCGACCTCAATTTTGACACTAATAAGGCTGGTCCTGGCACCACCTTTACTCTCTCGCTCCCTATTGCAGGCTAGTGGTTACTGGGTGATATACTTTCCCTATGTCTGACACTAAATTCATTCTCGTTGTCGAGGACGACCCAATTCTTAAGAACCTGCTTGGCCACACGTTAGCCGGGAAGTATCAAACGCTCTACGCTTCTGATGGGAATGAGGCTCTCGCACTCCTTGAGGCGAATAAGCCGGTGCTCGTGCTGCTTGATCTCATGCTCCCAACTATGGACGGGTTTGCGGTACTGCAGTCTATTCGTGCACGTACAGACGAGCTAAAGACCGTACCAGTTATTGTAGTCTCCAATCTTGGTGCCGAAGCGGACATTACAAAGGCAAAGACACTTGGCGCAAACGACTACCTTATTAAGGCCGAGGTTGCGGTTGAGGAGATCGTTGCGAAGATCGAAGCGATGCTCGTCGCGTAGGCTTCATCCTTCCTTCCCTGTCTGTGCTATATTCATAGCGTACCTGCCCCGTCACGGGCAGGGAATTTACGTACATGGCCAAAGCCAAGAAACACGAACAGCATATCGGCGAGGATTGGATCCGCGTGAAGGGTGCGCGTACCCATAACCTTAAGAATCTCTCTACCGAGTTTCCGCGGGGTGCTATGACGGTTGTCACGGGCCTTTCAGGATCCGGAAAGTCTTCGTTCGCGTTCGATACCATATTTGCAGAAGGACAGCGACGCTATGTTGAGTCTCTTTCGGCATACGCACGCCAGTTCTTAAACCAGATGCAGAAGCCGGATGTGGATGAGATTACGGGTCTCGCCCCGGCTATTTCTATAGACCAGAAGTCTCGTTCGAATAATCCGCGCTCAACGGTTGCGACGGTTACCGAGATTTACGATTACCTCCGCGTTCTCTATGCACGCGCGGGCCAACCTTACTGTGTGCATCACGATGTGCCAATCGAGAAGCTTTCAAAAGAAGAGATGATTCGCATGGTGCAAGGGAACATTAAGAAACGGTCTGACGCGCGTACCAAGGAGGAGGTTATGGGTGTGGCAGTTGATAAGACGGCGATTACGGTCTATGCACCGGTTGTTGTTGGACGCAAAGGTGAGTACTACCAGCTTCTCTACGATCTCCTTGGAAAGGGATATGAAAAGGTGCTTATTGATGGGCAACCACACGCACTTCGCGAGAAGGTGGTGCTCGATCGTAACAAGCGCCATGACATCGATGCCATTGTCGATTCCATCTACGTCTCAGAGTTCGATCGTAACCCGGACGCTGCTCGTGAGCGCCTCTCAGAGGCCCTAGAACTCGCCCTCAAGGAGAGTGACGGCTTAGTTAAGCTTAAGCACGCTGATGGGTCGTTAGAGACCCTCTCAGCTCGATTTATTTGTCCGGTAGATGGAATGTCATTCCCGGAAGTCGAGCCTCGCCTGTTTTCATTCAATAGTCCGTACGGTGCGTGTCCAAATTGTAACGGTCTTGGGACAAAGTCGTTGTTCTCAGACGAAGTGTGTCCCGTGTGTGAGGGCAAGCGTCTTCGTCCAGAGGCACTTCGTGTCTATCTCTCAACCAAGAAGAAGATGGCGTCGAACGCGGACGAGCTCACGGATGTTGGTACCAACATCGTGGACTTTGTTGGTATGTCGATACGAGAGGCAAAGGATTTTATGGACACACTCGTGCTTTCTGAGATGAAAGCAGAGATCGCATACCCGATACTGCGCGAGATTACGGCACGTCTCGATTTCATGTTGAATGTTGGTCTTGATTACCTCACCCTGAATCGTTCTGCTGCAACGCTGTCCGGAGGCGAAGCACAGCGTATCCGCCTTGCGAGCCAGCTTGGTACCGGACTTGTTGGTGCGCTCTATGTGCTCGACGAGCCAACGATTGGTCTCCATCAACGCGACAACGATCGTCTTATCAAGACTCTTTTGAAACTAAAGGAGCTCGGCAACACCATTCTCGTTGTTGAGCATGACGAGGATACAATCTTTGCCTCTGATTACATTCTTGATATTGGCCCGGGCGCTGGAGTACACGGCGGCACTATTGTGGCAGAAGGATGGCTCGACGATCTCCTCACGGCACCGAAGAACGACAGCGGTTCTTCAACGCTTTCGTACCTGCGCGAAGAGACGCGTATTGAGCTTCCTGAAACGCGCCGCACGGGCGAGAAAGGATCGATCAAGATCAAGGGCGCGACACTTCACAATATAAAGAATCAGAATGTTGAGGTGCCGCTCGGCAAGCTCGTGTGTATCACGGGCGTATCGGGTTCCGGAAAGTCCACGTTCCTCTACGACATTCTGCATAAAAATGTTGCGGCGCGCTTTAGTCGCAAGCAGGCACCTGTTGAGCATGCGGCGAGCATCACCGGTACTGAATACCTCGGCCGTGTTGTGCTCATCGACCAATCTGCAATTGGCCGCACACCGCGTTCGAACCCAGCTACCTACACGGGTGCGTTCACCCATATCCGAGACCTGTTCGCTGCTTCAAGTGAGGCGAGAGCACGTGGCTGGAAGCCAGGGCGTTTCTCGTTCAACGTTGCCGGCGGACGCTGCGAGGCTTGCCAAGGTAACGGCATGATTGCGGTGGAGATGCACTTCCTGCCAACGGTATATGTTACCTGCGACGTGTGTAACGGAACTCGCTACATGAAGGAGACTCTTGAAGTTACATACCGCGGAAAGAATATTTATGACGTACTTCAAATGACGATTGAAGAGGCGGAAGCATTCTTCAAGGACATTCCCTCTATTAACGACCGTCTCGAGACCCTGAACTCTACTGGTCTCCAGTATCTTACGCTCGGCCAGAGCGCGACAACCCTCTCTGGCGGCGAGGC
>JALHML010000015.1:0-8206 GCA_022844065.1 Minisyncoccota bacterium
ATCTTAAGAAGACTGATGAGCAGCTTGCTAAGGCAAAAGCAGTAATGGCAGCGCTCGCACGTGATGGGAAGGTCGTCCTTCTCGTTGGTGGCAAGCGCGAAGCACAGGACGCCGTAAAGTCTGTCGGAAAGCGCCTCGGTGTCCCATACGTCGCTGGCCGTTGGCTTGGTGGTACGCTTACAAACTTCACGGAGATCAAGAAGCGTATCGATCGTCTTGCTGACCTCTCCGCAAAGCGTGAGACTGGCGAGCTTGCCAAGCTCTACACGAAGCTTGAACGCGTGAAGATTGATCGCGAGATCGACAAACTCACCCTCCGTCTCTCGGGAGCAACGTCACTTACACGTCGTCCTGACGTAATGGTTATTGTTGACACGCGTCACGAGGCACACGCATCCCGTGAGGCTCGTACACTCGGTATCCCGGTTATCGGCATCATGAGCTCGGACTGCGATCTCAAGGACGCTGCATACCCGATTGTTGTGAACGACGCATCTCGCGACGTGCTCGCACTCGTGCTTGGCGAGCTCGCGACCGCCTACGAGGCAGGCCTCAAGGGCTAGATCGGTTCTCTAAAGGGCTTGCGCTCTTTCCTATACTTACCGTCGTAACTTCATTACATTCATGGAAATCTCTCTCGATACCGTCAAGATACTTCGCGACAAGACTGGCGTCTCTATCATGCAGTGCCGCAAGGCCCTCGAAGAGGCCGAGGGAGACATGGATAAGGCTGAGGTTATCCTCAAGAAGCGCTCTGGCGCTGCAGCCGACAAGAAGTCAGATCGCGACCTTGGGGCCGGTGCAATTGGTTCCTATGTCCATGACGGCGTTGTGGGTGCTATGGTGCTCCTCTCTTCTGAGACTGATTTCGTTGCAAAGAACGCAGAGTTCGCAGACCTCGCACGCGCTATCGCGATGCACATCGCGGCATCAAACCCTTCGGTTCTCTCAAGCGAGGAGATCTCTGAGAACGCGAAGAATGCTGCCATGTCTATCTTCAAGGAGGAAGTGAAGGATAAGCCGGCTGAGATGCAGGAGAAGATCCTCGAGGGTAAAATGGCTTCGTACTTCAAGGATCAAGTGCTTCTCGAGCAGTCTTACATTCGTGACGAATCAAAGACGATTCGTGACCTACTCAACGAGGCAACGCAGAAGTTCGGCGAGCGCGTTGAGATTTCGAAGTTCGCGCGCTTCTCGGCTCGTTAATCTGGAAGGCCGGGCACCCGGCCTTCCTTTGCATCTATGCTGTATCTCATCCTTATCGGTCTCTCCCTCATCCTCTTTGGCGGATTCATCACGTTAACTGCGCTCGAGCGCAAGCGAGGACTCCGCGTTGCTGGCGCGTACCGCAACAAGCTTGATGCAAAGGTATCGCGCGCAGCATTCATTGTGACCCATGTAGACTGGGGTGCCTTTACCCGGCATCTACTCGGTACCTTTCTTGAGCGTGTGTTACATGACATTGCACACGTTGTGCTCCGTTTCGTGCGCACCACGGAGCGCCTCCTAACGCGCACCGTGAAGGCTCTCCGGGAGCGTCGTGGCATAACGGTTCCGCTTGAGTCTGAAGGGGAGCAGAAGCCAGGAATCCTTCAGACAGCTGGTCATTTAATGCGGGTCGCTCTGAAGAATGCACGAGCCGCCTCGAGAAAGCCTGCGCGCCGCAAATCAAAGACTGAGACGTAAAGTTGCATAGATTCCAGGTAACCCCGTATACTCAGGAAGTTCGCCGGGATAGCTCAGTTGGTAGAGCAACGGTTTTGTAAACCGTAGGTCGCCGGTTCAAGCCCGGCTCCCGGCTCCAAGGAAGAAAGCCTACATCCAAGTGATGTGGGCTTTCCTCGTTCCTTCCTGCTACCTCTTCGTTTTGGTGCTCGTTGCGGTTGTTGTTGCGAACAGGTCTTTCGGGAATAGTTCCTGGAAGGTCTCAACGTCGGTGAAGCCATACGAGCGCTTGCCTTCGATAACAAAGGCCGGGAAGCGCTCTTCTACCTTCTCAACGGCAATAAGGGTTTTAAGCGCACCTAACTCGAGATTGTAGTCAAAGGAGTAGACACGCAACTGCGGATACGTTTGGCGCAAGTACGAGAGGGCGTAGCTCGCACGATCGCAACTCTCACATGCACCCGCCTCGTTTGAGTAGAAGTAGAGTGCCGTAACGGGCTCAACGTCACAGGTATCGGCTATGCGCTGCGTAAGGATATAATCGCGGATCTGCAGTAGGGTGTACTGTTTCTTGAGTCGTAGCACCTCCGGGTTGTTGCTACCTAGACGTGATTCCGCGACATTAAGCCTGTCTCCGAGCGAGGAAACTTCGCTTGTGAGGTCGGTGCCCGTTGTAAGGTCTGCACACGGGGCGTTCTCAAGGAGTGCAAACTGAGTCTCTACCGAGAGCGTATCGGTTGCGAGCTGACTTTGAATAGCGTCGAGCTCAGCAATGCGCTGACGGTCCAGATGGTTTATTGCGGCAACGATTGTGCCGATGATAGCGACGGTAATCGCAAGAGCGAGGAGGGCGTTACGGGTAGCGAGCGGCATAGTACAAGAAAGTAAGGAATAAGGGTGCTAGCGCCAGGCACGACGCTTGCCAGTGAACACATCATACATGGAGCGCATGAGCCAGAACGGTGCGATGAAGGCGTAAATGAATGTGTAGCCAATGATACCGAGAATGACTTTTGCCGGTGTGTTTGAGACGTGTCGCCCAATGAGTACGAGAGACACCGAAAGGGTAATGACGACGAAACTCATTAAAAGTAGGAACGTCATCGGCATGTAGAACCATTCGATAGAGAAACGTGGGAGGAGGGTATAGGAAAGCGGGATACCCGCGGTAATTGAGTAGGTTCGCACGAGACCATGTATGAGAGAAGCAAGTGCGACCAGGAACAGGAACGTACCGCCGACGATAGCAACGAAGCCAAGTGGCAGGACCAAGAGCCCGAGTGTGCCGTACTTAGGATTCCCTACGAGATCGCGGTAATCAGTCATCACGTTTCGGAGGAATCCAGATGTCCAGCGGGTGCGTTGCTTTATGAGCTTGGGGACTGAGCGCGGCACCTTGGTATACACCCGCGAGCGCGGCGCATTATCAATCTCGTACCCGGCGCGCTGTATGCGGAGTGCCATCTCCATATCTTCTGCCTGGTGTGCATGCCTAAAGCCACCAAGCTCTTCGATAACCGAGCGACGATAGAAGGAGAAAGGACCCGGTGTCACGTAGATGCCGTTCACGGCCGAGAGTGCATGTCGTGCAGCGATACCAATGATGTATTCCGCATTTTGCATCTTCTCAAGAAGATTCTTTGGTTGAAACACGGACATGGCCGGTGTTGCCGCAGCAACCTTAGGATCTTCAAAGCATGGGATCATCTCGCGCATCGCATCTGGCGCCACGAAGGAATCAGCATCAAGACAGCCAACGAACTCGGCATCAGAAGCTATTTCGATACCCAGGTTAATTGCCGTGTGCTTCCCGCCGTTCTCTTTGTGGATCACGGTTATCTGAGGATTCCCGATATACGAATCCATCACTTCCTTGGTGTTGTCCGTTGATCCGTCGTTAACGAGTACGATTTGAAGTTTGTCCTTCGGGTAGTCGAGCGCCAAAAGAGACTGCACGGTTCCATCAATGGTGCTCTCCTCGTTCCAGCAGGGAACGATAATAGCCACCTTCGGGGTGTTAAGTCCTGGTAATCGGAGTCTCCGGTCCTTGGCTGGTCCTGAGAGGAACGTCAGGAGCATAAACACCTGGAAATAGAGACCGAGGAATAAGAACGGATACGCAAGTATCTCGAGTGTCATATAGGCCGTAGTTCCCTGAAGTATAGCAAATACGCCTGTTTTTTCTAGGATGCGCCGTGTATACTCGAATCTATATGCCTCCTGGCCGCCTACACCCGATCTCGGCTTCTATACGTGCCATAGCGAGCTCATTTGCGCGCATGGGTTTCTCCATTGCGTATGGCCCTGAACTAGAAGAGGAGCACTATAACTTCAACGTGCTTAACATCCCTGCGGACCATCCGGCGCGTGATATGCAGGACACGTTCTGGACTAAGGAAGAGCCAAGAAGGGTTCCGCGCACGCAGACGAGCCCCGTGCAGGTTCGCTATATCGAGGAACAGCTCGCACTCGGGAATCTCCCGCCATACCGTGTGATTGTACCGGGGAAGGTATTCCGGAATGAGGCAACCGATGCGACCCATGAAGCGCAGTTCTATCAGAATGAGGGACTCTGCATTGGCGAAGGGATTACGCTCGCGCACCTGAAGGGCACCCTCGAACAGTTCTTTAAGGACTATCTCGCGGAAGATGCGAAGGTACGATTTCGTCCGAGCTTCTTTCCGTTTACCGAGCCTTCGGTTGAGGTTGATGTATGGTTTGAAGCTCCAGGGAAGGAGGGTCGCTGGCTTGAGGTTATGGGTGCCGGTATGGTGCACCCGTCTGTACTAAGAAATGCAGGACTCGATCCGGAGAAGTATCAGGGCTTCGCGTTTGGTGGCGGTATCGAGCGACTCATTATGGTGAAGCACGCCGTGAATGATATCCGCGGCTTCCATGGCGGAGATATTCGTTTCGTCTACGGATTCGATCAGACTATGCAATAGCTATGAAGGTCTCAATTACCTGGCTCCAGAAATATTTCGCAACACCGCTTCCGTCGGTAAAGAAACTCGCGCATGAACTCACCTTCCATGCGGCAGAGATTGAGGAAGCAGAGGGAGACCTTCTTGATGTGAAGGTCCTTCCAGATCGTGCGGCGTATATGCTTAGTCATCGTGGTGTTGCAAAAGAACTCTCTGCAGTACTCAACATTCCGCTCGCAGCCGATCCCTTGAAGGAAGAGCTCACGTCATTTCCTGAAACGGATCAGCTATCCGTATCGCTTGACGAGGAAGGGAAGTGCGCGCGCTACATTGGCGCACGTATAACGGGCGTTACGGTAGGACCGTCTCCTGAGTGGCTTAAAGATGCGCTTGAGTCAGTCGGGCAACGATCAATCAATAATGTTGTCGACGCAACAAACTACGTGATGCTCGATATCGGGCAGCCGCTACACGCGTTTGATGCGAGCAAGCTTACGAAGCGTGAGGATAGGTATGCGATTACGGTTCGTGCCTCAAGCGAAGGAGAGTCTATTACAACACTCACCGACGAAGAGTACGACCTTCCAGAAGGCACACTCCTTATTGCAGACGCAAACGCAGACGGTTTAGCGCTTGGTATCGCCGGGGTGAAGGGTGGAATACATGCAGCAGTAACCGAAGGCACTACGGACCTCATTATTGAAGCGGCAAGCTTCGACGGGGCTCACGTGCGTAAGACTGCGCAAACACTAAAGCTCTTTACCGATGCGTCGAGCCGTTTCCAGAACAAGCCATCTCCAGCACTCGCTGGATACGGGATCATACAGTGCATCGAACTCATACAGAACGTTGCAGGAGGCGAGATCGTTGGTGTGACGGATGTTTACCCAAATCCTCCGGAACCAGAGACTGCGTCCGTGTCACTTGAGAAAATAAACGGAGTGCTTGGAAGTACGTTCTCCATTGAGGACGTGCGCGGTGCGTTTGATCGTCTGGGATTTTCATACACAGAAGTAGAGGATAGGTTTATTGTCCTTGCTCCATTTGAGCGAGGGGACATCTGTATTGCCGAAGATCTCGTTGAAGAGGTAGGGCGTATTCTTGGATACGATCGCATTGACTCGAGTGAACTACCGCTCCTGGATGGCATTCCGTCACAAGAACGCTTTCGTGGCATTGAAGCGGTCCGGGACTTCCTCGTTGAGCGAGGGTTCAGCGAAATCTCAACGCCGTCGTTTGCTGCAGAAGGTGAGATAGAGCTCGCAAATCCGCTTCAGTCTGATAGGCCGTATCTGCGTGCGTCTCTTATTCCTAACTTGAAGGATGCGCTTGTGCGCGCGGCAGGTGTTGCCCCGAGGGTGCTTGGTCCTGCGCCATTCGTGAAGCTGTTTGAAATTGGTACTGTCTTCACGAAACAAGGGGAGACACTGTTGCTTTCGATGGGTGTGGTTGCCGTTGGCGGCAAGCCCGCACAGGCGGCGGAGGCACTTAAAGAAAACGTTGCCGCACTCGAGCAGGACTTGCTCCAGATTTCTGCAGCTGCGCACTTTACGCTTGATGGGCAAATGATGGAGCTTAATCTCGGCAAGCTTAACCTAGAAAAGCTTGGCGAGGAGTACGCGCCCGTAACTGTTCAGCAAGGAACTTTTAAGCCCTATTCGCTGTACCCGTCTGCACTCCGCGATATTGCGGTTTGGACACCGGAGGGAACACAGGAGAGTGAGGTTGCATGCGCGATTATCGCGCATGCGGGAGAGTACCTCGCGCGCATCGATTTATTCGATCAGTTCGAGAAAGATGGTCGCACCTCGTATGCGTTCCGCCTCGTCTTTGAATCGAACGAACGAACACTTGCAGACACCGACCTCGATCCGGTCATGGAGTGCGTAACCGATTCATTAAATAAAAAGGAAGGCTGGGAAGTACGCTAACGACATGGACTATCTTCATATCGACTCTCTCACCATAGATGCTACCCATGGCCACTACGAGCACGAGTGGAGCAGGGAACAGAGCTTCGATGTTGCGCTTAAGGTTGGATTTGAATCCCGGAAGTCTGGCAGCACCGATACGCTCGCAGACACCATCGACTATGACGATCTTAAGAAGATCGTACTCGAGACGCTTTCGGGCAAGCGCCGGTTCCTGGTTGAGAAGATTGCCGAGGAGATAGCAGAGAAAATTCTCCTCGATGCTCGTGCGAAGGAGGTAACGATTACGATACGGAAGCTCGAGGCATGGGACAACGGGGTGCCGGGCGTTACAATCACGAGGACTCGCTAGAAGGCCGTACCTAGGCCCTATAAACACCTCTCTAGGAGGGGATTTCATAGTCTGCTCGTGGTATACTTAAAGGAACATATGGCAAAAGACGGGGAGGCAAAACCGAAGAAAGCGGCCGCACCAGCGGCCGTTAAAGCTGCAAAGGCGAAAGAATACGACGCCTCATCGATCTCGGTCCTCGAGGGTCTTGAGCCGGTCCGTAAGCGTCCAGGTATGTACATCGGAACGACGGGTCCCGATGGCCTGCATCACCTTATCTGGGAGATTTTTGATAACTCGCGCGACGAGGCAATGGGCGGGTTCGCGAATGATATCGAGGTAGCACTACTCCCGGGCGGGTACGTGCGTGTGGTTGATAACGGTCGTGGTATTCCGGTTGGTATCCACCCAAAGACCAAAGTCTCCGCACTCGAAACGATCATGACAACCCTGCACGCCGGCGGTAAGTTCGGCGGCGAGGATTCGGGCTACAAAGTATCTGGCGGTCTCCATGGCGTGGGTGCGTCGGTAGTAAACGCGCTTTCAACACATACGAAAGTAATCGTGCACAAGGATGGCGCCGTGCACATGCAGGAGTACGAGATCGGAAAGGCGAAGGCGAAGGTTAAGCAGATTGGCAAGACCACCCATAACGGCACCATCGTCATGTTCCGTCCGGACGAGTCTATCTTCAAAGACGGCATTGCCTGGAACTGGGAGAAGATCGTCGCGCATTTGCGCCAGCAAGCATATCTCGTGAAGGGAACACGTATCTCCGTGCTCGATGCGCGCGAGGAGACAACGGTTGATAGCGAAGGATCGGTGTACCTGCGCAGCACCGGCATCGATGTTCCGAGCATGTCCTTCTACTTCGAGCACGGCCTCCGTTCGCTCGTCGGTTTTTATAACAAACACCAGACGCCCGTCCACAAGAACATCTTTTATGTAGACTCAAGCGACAATGATGTTGCGGTGGAAGTAGCATTCCAGTATGTCGACGACATCTCCCCGCGCCTGATGGCATTCGCAAACAATACGTACAACCCAGAATTCGGTACGCACGTTACGGGTTTCAAGACAGCACTTACACGTACTCTTAACACCTATGCAAGGAGTGCAGGCGTTTTAAAGGAGAGCGAAGAAAACTTTACGGGAGACGATGTGCTCGAGGGTATGACAGCCGTGGTGTCAGTGAAGATGCCTGAGATTCAGTTCGAGGGTCAGACAAAAGCAAAGCTTGGATCGGTAGAGGCACAGGGCGCCGTAGCCACCGTATTCGGTCAAGCGCTGGCATCTTTCTTTGAAGAGAATCCGGACGACGGGAAGGCAATCGCTAACAAAGTGCTCCTCGCGCT
>JALHML010000015.1:8216-8708 GCA_022844065.1 Minisyncoccota bacterium
AAGGCACGAAAGGCCGCGAAGGCTGCAAAGGACTCGGTGATGAGGAAGGGAGCGCTTGAGGGTATGACCCTTCCGGGCAAGCTCGCAGACTGCCAGAGCAAGAGCCCTGAGGACTCCGAACTCTTTATCGTAGAGGGAGACTCTGCAGGCGGCTCATCGAAGATGGGCAGGGACCGCAGGACCCAGGCTATCCTTCCACTTCGTGGAAAGATTCTTAACATTGAACGGGCGCGTCTTGATAAGATGCTTGCGTCTGAGCAGATCAGGAACCTTGTCGTTGCTATGGGTACGGCTATTGGAGACATCTTCGACATTTCAAAACTCCGGTATCACAAGATCATCATCGCAACGGACGCTGACGTTGACGGTGCACACATTCGTACTCTTTTGCTCACGCTCCTCTATCGCCATTTCCGTCCTATCATCGACGGCGGGTTTATCTACATCGCGCAGCCGCCGCTCTATAAGATCAAGCGCGGAAAGGAAGTTATG
>JALHML010000016.1:0-7232 GCA_022844065.1 Minisyncoccota bacterium
CCCAAGCGCAACAAGCTGGAGCGGAAGAAGGTTGGAGCCGGTTCTGTCCCAACGCCTGGTGTGGATCCAGATTGCTCTAGACCTTTCGTCTAACCCTTCCATCCAAAGCGGCATGGCTTGTGCAATGCCAAGCTCAAGGAGTTTCGCGGGATTCGGGTCTGGTAGATCAAACAATCGGGTCATGCCCGTCTCCTTTCATGTTAATGCCTCATTGAAGCGTACTATCCAAAGCAACCCTACGCCTCAAACAGTTTCTGTGCAAACAGAGACGCCCGGAACTTTCGTTCCGGGCGTTTTGGTCATCTAGACTACCTTCCAAACGAAGTAGGTAGACTTCCGTCTCTTCACTTCAACATAGCCATCAGCACAGAAGTACTCGAGAGGCATGGCCCACGAGAACTGGAACTCGATGTGGTCGACAGCAAGTCCGGGATAGGATTCAGCAGAATCGTTACTGCGTCTGCGCGGGCGACGGATTTCCCGCTCAAGTCCTACGCCGGTGTAATCAACGAGACCGAGTTCCTCGTGGATCCCTCGTATCATCGCTGCCTTGGGCGACTCACCAGATTGGATCTTCTCGCTTACGCTTCGACCGCCCTCTCTACGGCGGACCGTACCATTCGCGAAAACCTGACGGTCTTCAACGAGTTCGTACAAGACGCCGTCAACCATGCAAGTGATAGCCGCCTGCGAGTGCCGCGCTTGGCGCCGGAGTGTGCCGCGCTTGATAAGAAACAAGGACTCGCCGAGCCTGACCTCCTTCATGAGTTCTTGCGGCGTTTTCGTGTATCCCATACCCCAGTCTGCATAGTTCACGCCATGGCGCTTCAACAAGGCTCGAAGCGACTTAAGGCTTTTAACCTTGCAGGGCCCTGACGGGACCTTCTTCTTTCGTTTGTTGCTGGTCACGTGTATCCCCCAAACCATTGGAACAGTCCTGGCCGGAGTATGCAGCTAATTGCTGCTTAGAGCAATCAGCGGGTGTTCGCGTAGAGCATCGCCTTGTCGATGCCGTCCGTAACAAAAAGATGTGCGGCTTCTGCAGCCTTCTTCAGGGTCTTCTTAAGAAGCGCCTCTTCGGCTGGTTTAAACTTCCCGATGACGTGGTTAATGACCTTCTCCTCGCCAGAAACCTTCTTGAGTTTCCCTTTTGGAGTCTGTCCTGCAATACCAATCTTCATTTGTGCAAAGTCCTTGGTCTTGAGTGCACGCATAATGCTCTCAGCGCCTTTGTGTCCGCCCGCACCTCGCCCGTATGTCGTCATCTTGATGACACCAAGGGGTAGATCGAGATCGTCGCGGATAACAAGGAGCTTTTTTGCGGCGAGCTTACTCTTCACAAGCGCGAGCGCACTTTTGCCCGAGAGATTCATATAGACCTCCGGAAGCACCACTTGCACCTTCGTCCTATCAATCACACCTTCCGAAAGGAGCGCCTGTGCGGTCTTCTTTAGTTTGAACTCAGAGAGTCCTTCCTGTTTTGCAAACAATTCCGCAGCCATCCTTCCAGCATTGTGTCTGGTGTTCGCATATTCCCCGCCGGGATTCCCGAGACCGATGATGACGTGTGCCATTAACGCCAAGTGTAGCAGACCAAAACATACGTGCGATAGATCAAAAAGTTGACGTGCGATTTCATAGGAATACAATGCCCCCATGAACGTTCTTGGGACCGCGTTTCGTGAGATCATCACTTTCGTTGTCCTTGCTGTTGTTATCGTCGTCCCCATTCGCCTTTTTGTCGCACAACCATTCGTTGTTGAAGGCGAAAGTATGTATCCAACATTTGATAGTGGCGATTATTTAATCGTTGATCAGCTTTCGTATCGCATGAGCGAGCCGAAGCGTGGTGATGTGGTGGTATTCCGGTATCCAAACGACGAAACGGTCTTTTACATAAAGCGTCTTATTGGTCTTCCGGGCGAAACAGTGCACATCGAGCAAGGAAAGACCTTCGTTACAAAGACTGATGGCACCAGAATTGAACTTGATGAGTCCTATGTCGTCTCTGAAGACGCTACGTACACACTCGATCGCTCCCTCGGTACTGGCGAGTACTTCGTTATGGGTGACAACCGCCCAAAGAGCTCGGACTCGCGTACGTGGGGCGCACTTCCCGAGAGGGACGTCATGGGACGTGCGTACGTACGGCTCTTACCGTTTAGTTCTATAGGGGTGTTACCGGGTGCTGTAACTGAAGTTCAATAAACAACTATGCCAACCACGCTTCTTCCTTCCGATGTTCTCAAGCGTGCGCACGCGATTGGCAACTACTACGGCTTCGCACCACTCTCAACCCTTACGCATGCCCGTCGCGGCCAGAATGTGAAGGCCCCATACCCAGACGGATTCGCTCTCGATACGCTCGATCCCGCTGCCAAGGAAGTTGTAGCGCTTTTGAAGCAGGTGCGTGATTCGGGTATCACCCCGTCTGCCCTTCAGCCACTTTTCTTCTGGCACTCAAACGCCGCGGCTGGGCGCCCTGCACCAAAACAGATTGTGATCCAATTCCATGTACTTGGTGTTGAGCATGCTATTGGCGACGCCGTACTTATCCGCGCCGTACGCGCGCTCATGCAGGACCTTACGAAGTCTGATCCTCATCTGAAGCTGAACAGCATGGGTGACAAAGAGACCCGTAGCCGCTTTGCACGTGAACTAACCCAGTTCTTCCGCAAGCATGGCCCCGTACTTCCCGAGGAGTGTGTAAATTGCGCCAAGGATGGCGACATTCTCGAGGCAGCCCAAATGCTCGCCCGCTCAAAAGAAGATTCCGAACATCTTCCCTCTCCAACCGATCATCTCTCTGAAGCGAGCCGCAAGCACTTTGAGTGCGTCCTTGAATACCTTGAGACAACCGATACCCCGTACGAGCTTGCACCGGACCTTCTTTCGCACGGCTCCTCATGGGCAGAGACCTGTTTCGATCTTTCGATACCCAACGGCAACGGGAACGTACACGCATGGGGTTCCCGGTATAACGAACTCGCGCGGCCATTCTTCAAGTCTGCCGTGCATTCAATCGGTGCGGTTATTCGTATCAATACAACGAATCGCGAGCCGATTGCTCCAGTTAAGGAACGTGCAGCGCCTCGCTTCGTATTCGTGCATATTGGAGACGAAGCCAAGCGCGAGAGTATGAAGATGGCTGACGAGCTTCGCCGCGCTCGCATTCCCATGACACAGGCTATGGGTATAGCGTCCTTGTCTGAGCAGATGCGTCTTGCTGAGACGCATAACCCGCAGTATCTCTTGATTATGGGACGCAAGGAGGCACTTGAAGGGAATGTGATCCTCCGCGAGCGCTCCACCCATACCGAGACGTTCATTCCACTCTCATCTCTTATTGAGCGGTTGAAGGTTGTTGGGTAGTTGACAACTTGTAGTATTAGAGTATAATTACGCTATAGCGTACTTGGAACATTGACCGCAACTGGTCATGCCATACGTGGGGAGAAGCACCTTGATTAAGACCTGGAATAACTGGGGCGGGCTCGCCTTCGCCGGCGCAGTCGTCTGGATTTCGCAGATCTATCTGCAAGATTTCGCTGCTTTGGGGCCGAACGAGGGCGCGGGCAGCCTTCTGGCAGTATTCATGTTCGTGTTGAACATGGCGTGTTCTGCCGGGTTTCTCGGCATTCTGACCGGCGCAATGGACATGGACAAGATGAACGATTCTGTCCCGCCGGGAAAATTCCGTATCGCCGTTGTCTGCATGATCGTCGGCGCCGTGCTTGCGGCCACTACCATTATAATGGTCACCACCCCAGGTGCGCCGATGATGCTGTTCTCGTGGTCGATCCGCGCCCTGATGATCCTGGGCATCATCCTGGCCGGCTTCGGTGTCTGGACCCAGTCCAGATCCATCTCGACGGCAAGCTAGCCGTCACAAGCGCCCCCGTTGCTCCGGCAGCGGGGGTGTTTCTGTATCATCCTAGACAGGAAATACCTCAGTATGCTATGTTTCTGGTATGCAAAACGCCGTACGCGTAGAGGTCCGCCGCGCTAAGAACGAGAGCGCAGCTTCTCTTATCCGCCGTTTCTCCCGCCGTGGCCAGGGCCTCGGTCTCGTTCGTATGCTTCGAAAACGCCGTTACTTTGTTCGCCAGAAGTCCAAGAACGTGGATCACGCTCGCGCTATGGTCCGTGGAGAGCGCATTGCGGAGTACAACGAGCAGGTTAAGCTCGGCAAGATCGATCCAGCCGCTCGAAAGACCCGCGGCCGCAAGTAGAACAACAAGCGCCTTCGGGCGCTTTTTGCTATATCCTATAGACATGCCCACAACGCTCGACATTCGCAACTTCACGAAGTCCCCTGTCCCGAAGTTTCCGTACCAGGACGCGCTCGCAGCAACCTTGCCTGGCTGGGACATGTCTTTGGTGTTTGCCGGCTCCACCCGCGCACAGTCCATGAATATCCGTTTGCGTGGAAAGGACTATGTGCCGAACGTACTCTCGTACGAATCAGGAACGAAGTCCGGAGAGATTGTTATTTGCCTTCCCGTTGCGAAGAAACAGGCACCCGAGTACGACATGACGTACTCGCAATTCGTTGGGTTTCTCTTTATCCACGGATGCCTTCATTTGAAGGGAGAGCGGCACGGGGCTACAATGGAGCGTAAGGAACGCTTGCTCCTCAAGCGGTTTACTAGTCAGTCTAAAAAACGCTCTTCTTAATGTCCCGACGAATCGCTACCGGCATCGACATCGGCACGCACCAGACGAAAGTCGTGGTGGTCGAAGAGGTGCAGACGGAGGCGGGACCTGAGCTGCATATCATCGGGACGGGTATAGCAGAGAGCCGCGGTATGCGACACGGGTATGTGGTGGACGCTGAGGATGCCGCAGAGAGCGTGCGCCAGGCACGCGCTCAGGCTGAACAGGTTGCTCGCGTCCCTATACGCCGCGGCTTCCTCGCCATTGGTGGCGTCTCTTTAGACGAGGTTCGTGCTACGGGCGAGACAATCATCTCTCGTGCTGATCAGGAGATTACAGACCTCGATCTTGAGAAGGTGCTTGAGACTGCACGCGAGGCTGCAAGGCCAAGCTTCCTGAACCGCACCATTCTCCACGAGATTCCGGTTGAGTTTCGGGTGGACGGTGCTAAGTCACTTGGCGAGCCGATTGGTCTCAAAGGAACTCGCCTTACTGCGGACTACCTTTTCGTTACGTGCCTCACGCAGCATGCAGAAGTCCTGACTGCTACCACCGAAAGTGCAAACATTGAGGTTGTTGATCGTATGGCGTCCCCACTAGCTGGCTCCTACGTCACCCTCACCAAAGACCAGAAGATGAAAGGCTGCGTTCTCGCCAACATTGGCGCTGAAACCGTGTCTATCGTGGTCTATGACGAAGGACTCCCTATTTCCGTAAAAGTATTCCCAATCGGTTCAACGAACATAACCGACGATCTTGCACTTGGATTCAAGGTTTCCCTTGAAGACGCGGAGCGCTTGAAGCTCGGACGCCTGGGCGGAGCCATGTATCCGCGCAAGAAAGTGGATGAGATTGTAACGGCTCGTTTCCGTGCCATGTTTGAACTCATCGACAAGCACCTGAAAGTACTTGGACGTCGCGGCAACCTTCCTGCCGGCATTATTATCTCCGGAGGCGCCTCAGGACAAGGCTCTATTAGCGACATCGCGAAGGGTGCACTCAATCTTCCGTCTCGTATCGCAGACCTCAAGGTTTCAAGCGATACAAAAGTAAAGGATGCTACCTGGGCCGTAGCGTATGGACTCGCACTCTGGGGCCTTACGGGAGACACCGAGACTCCAAAGAAGAAAAGTGGTTTTGCAATGGGTGAATTCGCGACATCGGTGCAGAAGTTTTTGAAACAATTTCTTCCCTAGACACGTATCCAGAGAACACGTACTCTTCTCTGCGGAGTGAGTAGGAATACATCAAACGAGATTCCCTAAGACGGGAACAGGCCCAGATCCTTCTCCGATGTGCTCATGACTGAATACATAGGTTGTGACCATTGGCAGGCGACTGTCGAAGGTATGAGTAGGGCGCGTCACTGCAGCCGCGTGAATACGTGTGTCCGAACACGGGTGGTTCTTAATCGGCTTAGCAAACGCTTTGTCGTGCTCCCATCCAAGCCTAAACCTGCTCATTCCACTTCCTTACTACCCTCTTGAGGGTAGTTTTCTTTAAATTGAGCTGAAAATAGCAGCACGTTTCTTACATTTGTCAGCCTTTGCATGCTGATTTTATGCGGGTATGATGAGGCAGAACTTATTAGGGGACCATTTAACAGCTCCATATGTCAAAGCGAGTAGAACCAGAAGTCGAGACGTTCGCCAGGATACGTGTCGTGGGAGTGGGCGGCTCCGGCTGCAATGCCGTGAATCACATGGTTAATTCCAAGGTGAAGGGTGTTGAATTCATTGCCGTTAACTCAGATGCGCAGGATCTTCACCGCTCCCTCGCGAAGCGGAAGATTCACATCGGGAAGAACCTAACCCGTGGGCTTGGTACCGGCATGAACCCGGAACTCGGCAAGCGTGCTGCTGAAGAGACTCGCCAAGAGATCCAGGAGGCACTTCAGGGCTCGGATATGGTCTTCATCACCTGTGGTATGGGAGGCGGAACCGGAACGGGAGCTGCTCCTGTTGTTGCTCGGATTGCAAAGGAAATCGGTGCACTCACCGTCGCGGTTGTTACTCGCCCATTCATGTTCGAGGGTATGCACCGCAAGGAGCTCGCTGAGCGCGGTCTCATGGAACTTAAGAAAGAAGTGGATGCATTCATCGTTATTCCAAACGACAAGCTCCTCTCTATTGTTGAGGCACAGACCAGCGCGAAGTCTGCATTCGCTATGGCCGACGAGATTCTCCGCCAGGCAGTTGAGGGTGTCTCAGACATCATCACTACTCCGGGAGAGATCAACACCGACTTCAACGACATTAAGGCAATCATGGAGGGCGCAGGTCCGGCACTGATGGGAATTGGTATCGCTGACGGCGACAGGCGTGCACAGGACGCTGCGGCTCAAGCAGTTAACTCCCCTCTCCTCGACGTCTCTATCACCGGCGCGAAGGGTGTCCTCTTCGTTGTCGCTGGCGCAGACGATCTCGGTATCCTCGAGGTTCAGGAAGCAGCCAAGGTTGTCTCGGATTCCGTTGATCCAGCCGCGAAGGTTATCTTCGGTATCATGCGCGACGAGAAGCTCAAGAAGGGCCAGATCCGCATCATTGTTATCGCAACTGGTTTCCCTGAGGGCGACA
>JALHML010000016.1:7242-8639 GCA_022844065.1 Minisyncoccota bacterium
GCTGAGCAGGAAGAAACTCGTGGCAAGATCTACAACGAGATAGGGCGCCGCGAGGAACCAACCCCGCTCCCCGAGCCTATCGTTGAGGAACCAAAGATTGAGAAGCGCCGCGAGGAGCCGCTCGTAACGGCACAGCCACAGAAGCGTGAGGAGGCGATTGCAAAGACTGTTGTCCCACCTTCCGCTCAGAATACACCTGAGGACGAGGATGAGACCTGGGGTGCAATCCCCTCCTTCCTGCGAAGGCATAAGAAGTAATCGTTTAGAACTAAAATCCCCCGCACGTGTTGCGGGGGATTTTGCTATACTCCCTCTATGAAAGACCTCATCATCATTGGCGGCGGGCCTGCAGGCGTCGCAGCCGGCGTCTACGCCGCTCGTAAACGCCTTACGACCATACTCATCGCTGAAGAAATTGGCGGACAGTCTACCGTCTCAGAAGGAATCCAAAACTGGATTGGTACCGTAAACATAAGTGGAGACGATCTTAAGAAATCCTTCAAGGCACACCTTGAGGCCTACAAGCAGGATGTACTCGAGATAGTGGAAGGAGATCGTGTGGAGAGCCTCTCGAGGACTGAGGGAGGGTTTACGGCTACCACACGCGACGGAAAGACCTACACAGGTCGCTCCGTTCTCTTGGCCTCAGGTGCCGGGCGCAAGAAGCTTCTCGTACCGGGCGCAGAGAAGTTTGAGAATATGGGTGTTACCTACTGTGCGTCGTGTGACGGCCCCATGTTCTCAGGACAAGACGTTGCTGTTGTGGGGGGCGGGAATGCAGGACTTGAGACCGCAGCGCAACTTCTTGCATACGCAAAGTCTGTGACACTCATCCATCGCCATGCCTCCTTTAAAGGTGACGCCATAACGGTTGAAAAGGTACTCGCACATCCGAACATGAAGGCAGTACTCAACACAGAGCCCGTTGAGGTGCTTGGCGACAAGTTTGTTTCGGGACTCACCGTTAAGGAACGGACAACAGGAGTCGTTACCGAGCTTCCGGTTACCGGCGTCTTTGTTGAGGTTGGGGTTATACCGAACACGGATTATGCGAAAGATCTCGTTGACCTTGATGCAGTTGGTCGAGTTATAACAGATCCTCGAAACCAGCACACATCCGTAGATGGCGTATGGGCAGCAGGAGACTGCACCGACGAGCTCTATCACCAGAACAACATTGCAGCCGGAGACGCCGTGAAAGCACTCGAAGACATCTATCAGTGGATCATGAAGCACTCCTAAAAAAGAAAGAACCGCATCCTTAGATGCGGTTCTTTCTTTAGCTAAAGGGGCTTATGCAGCCTCCTCCTCGCCAGCCGGAGCAGCCTCTGCAGGTGCCTCCTCCATGCCCTCAGCTGGTGCGACAGGAGCTACCTCCTCCTCAGATCGGAAGAGCA
>JALHML010000017.1 GCA_022844065.1 Minisyncoccota bacterium
GCGACGTACCGCCTCCTTCACCTGGTCTCCAAGACCCTTCCCAGATACGTTCACGAGCACGTTCAATCCATGCTCCCTAAACGTTGAAGCAACAGCCTGTGCGCCATCGATATTCGCTTCGGACGGCGTGCCAATGAAGATATCAGCAGGAGGAGCGAGTACGGGTAGGAGATTGTGTGTTCCCAGGAAGTCGGTGAGAGTCTCGATACCTATAGCAAAGCCCACTGCAGGAACCGGTTCATCTCCGAACAATGCAACTAGGCCGTCATACCTGCCGCCGCCAAGAAGCGCTCTCGGATTCTCTGGATTCGTATCGAAGACTTCGAAGATAAGACCGGTGTAATAGAGGAAGCCGCGAACAACCGTTGGGTCAAACACCACGTTATCCATGCCGCGCGCCTCGAGGCTCTCAATAAGCGCCATGAATTGGCGATACACGGCGTCAACATTCTCGTCGCTTCGAGCTTCAATAAGTTCAAGCGGGTCAGTACCGTTCCTGCGATACGCTCCGCGCGAAGACTCAAACTCCTCTACGGGCATCTTGTCCTTGCGGTCGATAAGCGCGAGATAGCTCGCTGCGTCCTCAACATTTAAAGAAAGCGCACTCGCTGCTGCATTCATGAGTGCACGAGAGTTCATGCGTATGCGGAAGTCCTTGTTGGTTGCACCAAACGCACGGAGTATCTCGTACGCCATAACAACGGCTTCTCCCTCAGCCTTTGCTCCGTCGATACCAACGATATCAACGTCTGCCTGATAGAACTCGCGGGAACGGCCCTTTTGCGGACGCTCATACCGGAACCGGTTCCCAATGGAGAACCAGCGAAGAGGGAATACAAGCTCCCGACGACGTCCCGCTACCATACGCGCCAAGGTAGGCGTCATCTCAGGACGAAGCGTTACGCGGCGGTCTCCGCGATCAACAAAGGTATAGGTCTGCTGGTTCACGATCTCTTCAGAGGTCTTGCTCTCGTAGAGTTCCGCACGCTCAAGCACCGAAGCCTGATACTCCTCGAAGCCTGATTTACGCAGCGTTGTGCGAATAACGTTGAATATCGCCTGAGCCTTGGACCAGTCCTCAGGATAATAGTCATGGACGCCCTTGTAGGGCTCTGTGGAGAGGGGTTGCTTGTCACTCATACGTTCATTCTAGCAAATGAAAAGCCCTGCCGACACGGATGCCGGCAGGGTCTTTGTTCAAGCTCAGGGTTGCGCCCACGCAATGGGTTTGAGCTCTTGTCCCTCGCCTGAGCGTACGAAGGACACTCGATGGAGAAGACGTTGGTAAAGGAACGTCTTCTGAACCGCTACAGGCTTCGAAAGGGAGATTTGCCAGACCTCCTGAAACCTAAGCGGCCATGAAGCTACACGAAACATCGATTCACTCCTTGTTGCGTCTGTATGAACTATACCAGAAAACGCCCTATTTGCAATCTACACGCCCGTCTTGCTGTGGAGAGCAGCAATCTCAGACATGATGAGATCACGCATGCCGGTAGGATCTTCGACTCCGTCCATAACGAAATCTTTAGACTCGGTGCCGGCGGTCTGGACGCGAACTGAGCCGTATCCCAAGAGATCAGCGAAAATACCATTCACTTCGGTTGTAACGTCCTGTACTCGAGAAAGAAGGAAGCTTGAAACCTCACGATTGAAAAACCCATGCTGCCTAATGCGCACGATACGCGCCGTGGTGATGACCCAGTGGTTGAGGTAGTACTGCGTAAACGTATTGAAGGCACCAATCCACAAGAACACCCACCACAATCCAAGGAACAAACGGAACCACGGGTTCTCTGGTGTGAACTGTGCAAAGAGTGCTGCCGATTCCGGACTCGCGCTCGCGAGCTTAATAAGTAATCCCGGAATGAACG
The DNA here is from genome assembly GCA_022844065.1 of Minisyncoccota bacterium. Classification (GTDB taxonomy): domain Bacteria; phylum Patescibacteriota; class Minisyncoccia; order Phycocordibacterales; family Phycocordibacteraceae; genus C7867-001. The sequence goes on from JALHML010000017.1 coordinate 1,875, forward strand.
TCGGTAGCCAGGCGAGGAGAAGAAACGGAATGAAGGAGACGATGAGCACGAACCAGTGCTTCCGCACCGTTCGCTTTACGCGCTCTCCTGCATCTAATTGGAATTCTTCCATATCAGCCAGTGAAGCCGCTAACGGCATAGAGTGACAAAAATCCAGACACTACCACATGCGTGATGAGTGCCGGGATCGCAACTGAGGACCGGTGTCCGTATCTAAGCCAATGGTACGCCGTGATCAGGGTATAGAGCGCCCACAGAATGAAAAGGAGAGCGAAGACCACAGAGACAGCCTGTTCAACGTTCACGTATTGAAGAAATGCCGGTGCGGCAAAGGGAACGAGGGGCTCTGGCTGCATTACGAATAGTATCCCACGCACACTCGGGGCCTGCCATACACGTCATTGCGTATCGTAGCCTCCTTGGCGCCATGTGTGAGAAGTAGTTCCCTCGCTTCTTCGATGTTGTCGATATCACATTCCATCCACAACTCGCCCTCGTTCTCGAGTCTCTCCGGTGCCTCAGCGGCAATCCTGCGGATTAAATCGAGTCCGTCGTTTCCGGCGTAGAGCGCAACCTTAGGTTCAAAGTCGGTAACACTTGCGTCGAGTGCGCGCGTCTCAGGCACATAGGGCGGGTTCGTTGCAATAACGTCAAAGCGCTGATCTTTCGGGAAGGTGTCGAACAAATCGCCGATATGAACGGTAGCGCGGGATACGTCGAGACCGTTTTTCTCAATGTTCCTTCGGATTAGTGCTGCGTGTTCTGGTTCGAGCTCGCTGAAGCGAACACGCGCAGCCGGGAAGCGTGCGAGTACCGAGAGTCCTATAGCCCCAGACCCTGCGCACAGATCAAGGAACGTGAACGGCTTGTTTCCAAACTTCTCTGTAAGGCGTGTGTGGAGATCCTCCGTCCAGCTCTCAGTCTCCGGGCGCGGAATAAGCGGACGGGAATCGAGAGAAATCCGTAGTCCTAGGAAGGGAATCCACCCGATAACATATGCCAAAGGTTCTCCGGCTGCGAGCCGGGCCAGGTCCTCTGAGAGATCTGCCTCAGGGTTGTCGTTGTATTTATCCCGCAAAAGCAGGGTCTTTTCCTGCGTGGATACCGGCACCTCAGGAGCTATTGACATATTAAGATATATGGTGTATTGTTAAATCTATGGAAACGACAACTAAGAAGATAGCTCCACAGGTAGTGCGCGAGCGTCTCTGTAAGGATGTTAACGCGATTCTGTCGATCTGTATTCAGCATTTTGACGATGCGCACCGACTTGAACAGGAAGACTGTTTTGATGTCGATGCGGTTATTGCTGGTCGTTCAGTACCTAACGACAGCATCTATGCTCGCCGTGTGACCCCAGCAGTCTATGCGCGCTCCGCGGAACGCAATGCGACCGCACCCTCAACGCTTACGGTTCCTCAGAAGGGATACTTCATCCCAAACCTAACAGCATCCCGCTTCTCGTTCGCGTAACGAGTATCTCTGGAAAAGCGCCGCTCTCTGAGCGGCGCTTTTCGTATGGTATGCTCGCCCGTATGAAAGCACTCTGGAACATCATCTTCTCTCTGTTCTTCCTCGGATTAGTTGCGCTTAGTTATATGTATCTCTCAGGTCGGGGTCTTCTTACCACCTCTATCCCGTGGACAGACCTGATTCTGCTCTCGCTCGCTACATTCCGTCTCGTTCGTCTCTTTACGTATGACCACATAACCGAGTTCCTGCGCGATGCGGTCTCTTCCGCGCGTGAGGGAACCTTCCTTGGGACCATTAAGGATTTGCTTGGATGCCCATGGTGCACGGGTGTCTGGTTCGCATTCCTCGCATATGTTGGATACAGCGCGAGTCCTCAGGTCATCATGCCGCTAGTGCTCATACTTGCCATTGCGGCCCTCGCATCGTTCTTCCAGGTGTTTTCAAACCTTGTTGGCTGGAACGCGGAAGACAAGAAGATAGACGTGACACACAAGAAAGACTAAATAATAAAAGCCCCTCCTAAGAGGGGCTTTTATTATGAGGTCAGCTATTAGTAGCCGCCCTGGTAGCCTCCGCGATCGCCGCCGCCGAAACCGCCTCCGCGATTTCCGCCGCGGTCACCGCCACGGTTGCCGCCGCCGAATCCACCCTCACGAGGAGGACGGTCGCCTTGTGGGCGCGCCATGGAAACGGAGAGCATACGCCCGTCCATCTCCTTGCCATCCCAACGGTCGATAGCAGCCTGGCCTTCGGCCTCGGATGCCATCTCGACGAAGCCGAATCCGCGGGAGCGGCCGGTCATACGATCGCTGATAATGCTTGCGGATGTAACCGAACCTGCTTCCTCGAAAGCGGTGCGGAGCTCATCCTCGGTCGTGCGGTATGGGATACCGCCGACATATAGTTTGCATGTTGCCATGTGGCTTTTGGATACCTGGATAACCTCGCTGATGCCGAACGCTAGGAGCAATTTGGAGTTTCGGCGAGTTATTCGCAGTATGCGACAAATAGCCCTAAAACGCAATGAATCTATGGCCAGAAAGGGGATAAGGGAAGTAGGATATTTGAAAAAGATAGTAAATGTGTTATGCTGCAAGCAGACACCTCTTTAGCGAGAGGTTTGAATCGTTCTTCTTTTGCACTGGAGCAATCATAATGACATCACAATCCGCACGCGCGGGAATAGCCCAACGGGCCCGCAAAGAGCGGATCAGTTACCCTTTGAGCTATGGTTCCAAGGACTTACAACGGCAGATCAAGATCCTCTGTGATCATTGGCCCGAAATCAATCCTGAACCCGCACTAAACGTAGCGAAGAGTATCGATTCTAATCCGGAAGATCCGGATTGGCTCGAAGCACCGTTCTGCATCGTTAATCCCGATTTCTTCGGGACCCATGCCAAGGCCGTGGAAACAACGCTCGATGCCCTTATTACGGCTCGTGCAGAGCTCCGTACTTCGGTCGAAGACCGGTTGAGGGGCATTCACGTACGCGGAAGGGAGCTTGAATCCTGCCTACGACCCTCAGCACGAACGGCTGAATTCCATGAACGCCTTCGTATTGAGCAGCCGGGTGATCTCTGGATCGTGTACGGTCAATTTGGCTGGCACCATCGTGGAAGATCGCCCGCTGAGGTACGGCGAGAGTATCTCGCCAGCGAGTACGGCTTTGGGTTGCTTGAAGCGTCCTGCATGCTGCTTACGCACCGGAGACGGTTTGTGAACAGTAGGTCGCTTCAGATCGAGTGTGTCGGTGATGAGTTTCGTCCAAGTTTTTCGGACAAGTTCACCGACGTGCCGTTCATGCAGGTTGTTGCAAAAGGGAAATGGTGCGTCGACTTGTCTGTTGACGTGTGCATAGAAACCGTGTCGGCGGCCCATGCTGGTTCCGTGACGGGAATTCTCCCCAAGATCTAAGAGTCCAGGCCGTCCGCGTTCGCGTGGACGGCCTTTTCTTTATCCCTTCTTCGCCTGTAGCTCCCGGATAGAACGATTTCGGTGCACCAACTCATCGTTTCTAATCAACTCGAAGAGCTCATACTCGTTGCGCGGATTGCGTCCGTAGAATGTAAGAAACTCTGAATACACTGGCGTGTCTCTAAGGCGTTCCCCATCTTCAACTAGGAACTGCTGGTACTGATGGTATGCATGATTCTCGAAGATGTAATTAAGTTCGAGCGCAGAACGGCGAGAGAGCATGTAGAGAATATAGATGGTCCAGAAGTAGAAGAACGCAAATAGGATTGGGATAAGGAAATGGCGGAAGAAGCCGTCACACTTAAGGCGCTTGCAGATTTGCGCCAGTACAACGACGTGCAGGGTCTCGTTGTCCTGTGCCTCCCGAGAAAAGGTGCTGGTCTTCGTAAGCTCAATAGCGCGCTTCTCGTTTGAGTAAAGCCCCGTAAGGAGGGTATATGTTGCAACTTCCCAGGACTGGTAGGGGATGCGCGCGATAACCTCAATGGCCTTGAACTTTGAATAGGAAGGCTTCTTTCCATATACGAGCGTTCCTGAACCAACGAGAAGATAGCCGAGGAGCCGCGCAACAATGCCTGGTTTGTAGTTGTCATAGGCGCGCGCATACTCCGCACGCAACGCTGGATCGTTCAATTCCTTAACCAAGGCTTCGTGCGCCTTGAACTGTTCTTCGTTCATGCACGTAATTTACCATGCACCACGCTACATGTGTCGGTAGAGAGGCTAATGCCTGCACACAACAAGATGTTTGAGTGCGCATAGACGAATGCTAAGCAAGACGGGCACAGATTTGGCAGCTCAAGATGGAGTGATACAGTAGAACGAGTACGGCAACTTTCGGAGGAGACAATGCAAAGGATACGAAACCGGCTTTTGGCCGGCGCACCATTCTGGCTGTTTCTCTGCTCTCTTCCGGTGCTCGTGTTCTTTTGCTGGAACCTTGCAGCCTACGGAAGAGACTTTGTGGTATGGCTCGCCCCAGAGCTGTCCATCTCGAGTAGGACGCGCAACTACGCGCTCGAGCTTCACGCCAGAGGGGTTCATGACATAGCCCTACGCTCGTTTGTGATCACGCCGCTGCGAGAAGAATTCCTCTATCGTGTGTTACCGTTCGGGTTACTGTGGGGTGCGTGGGGAATTTTTTGGAAAACAACCCCGCCACTTGCTGCCGCGCTCGTGCTGGTAGCGCTCACTTCCTTCGTGTTCGGATTTGTTCACGGAGGTATAGGAAACGTGTTTATTCAGGGACTCATTGGCGTCGTTATTGCCTTCGTGTTTCTGCTCTGGGGTTCGTATGGTAGGACGCCACTCAAGGGTATCTGCGCCATACTGATCCTGCACGGTTCCTATAACCTGTATATAGCGATGTGGATTCAGCATCACCTGTAGACGTGAAGGAGGGCCCGCCAGCGTGGTGGGCCCTCTTTATGTCCAGGGAACTAAAAATGGAGCGCTTTGGCTTATACCTGTTTCAGCATGTCGCGTTCAATGTCTGCGAACGTGCCGTTCACTTTCTTGCCAGGGTTAAAGATATTCTCAGGATCAAAAATGCGCTTCGTCTCCTCAAAGAGCGAAACCATCTCGTCTCCAAACATCTGCGGAAGATACGGGGTACGTATGATGCCGTCGTTATGCTCGCCGGTTGTAGAGCCGCCGTATTTAATAACGAGGTCGTATACCCTTGGAGAAAGCTCAAGGATAATGTCGCGTACTTTCGGGTCCGAAAGATCCATGAGCGGGATGATATGGAAGTTCCCGTTGCCGATGTGTCCGGCAATCGTATAGAGAAGATCGTACTCAGCCAAGAGGGCGTTCAATTCCGGCATGAACTCAGGGTATGAGTCTGGTGGCACCACGAAATCGTCTATGAAGGGAGCAGCGTAGAGACCCTTCGCGTTCTTTCGAAGGAGTGCAAAACTTTCGCGGCGTACCTTCCAGTATTTTGCAGCTGCCTTCTCGTCCCTGGCAATGCGCATTGGCAGATTCAGAGGCTCAAGTGCTGCTTTTGCAGCACCTGCTTTAAACAAGGCTTCCTGGTGCGTGTCTTCCGAGAACTCAGCCATAAGGACGAGCTTGGGCACACCACCCTTCATAACCAGACCGAGTTCGGGGATAAAGGAGAGTCCAAGCTTTGTGGCTTCAACAAGGCCCATCTGCGAGAGCATCTGTGGCAAGAACTTCATGGCGAGCTCGAAGGTATGGTCGTCATACGACTCAAATGATTCCGGATTGAAGGGAAGTACTTTTCGTACGACGTCAGGCAAAAGCGTGATGTCGTCGAGGAAGATGATAAGCATTGAGCGATATCCTTGCTCACGCACCAAGGAGAGCTTCATTTTCGTGGTAAGTGCGAGGGTACCCTGAGCGCCACAAATAAGTTTTGCAAGATTGAACGTGCCAGCTTCCTTGTCTTCAATCTCCCAGAGCGCGTAGCCCGCGGAATTCTTCGACACCTTCGGACGGGCATTCTCGATGGCGTTTGCATTTTTAGCGAGTAGAGCTCGTATGTCGCGGTATATGCGGCCTTCGAGAGTCTCGAGTGCACACAAGCGCTCAAGTTCTTCTTTCGATTTCGCATTAAACGTAACCTTCGATCCGTCCGAGAGTACGACGTCTACTTCTTCTACGTACTTGCGAGTCTTCCCATACTCGAGCGTGCGTTCGCCCCCTGAATCGTTGTTCACAATACCACCCATAGCAGCAATCTCCCTTGAGGCTGGATAGGAGGGAAGTATCTGGCGGTTTGAGGCCAGCGTTGCCTTCTCGAAGTCGCGATAGTAGACGCCAGGCTCGGTAACCGCAAAGCCGCTCCCAACTTCAAGCACGTGGTTCATATACTTCGTGAACACTGCAACAACGGAATCCGTGAGTGGGCCGCCCGACATGTCAGTACCGGCAGAGCGCGCTGTAACCGAGGCATTGATACCGTCTTTCCGCGCACCAAGAACAGTGCGCACGAGCGCCGAAACATCATCCGCATTCTTCGGATAGGTAACGATCTCGGGGGTCTTCGTGAAGATACTCGTGTCACGCGCAAACAACGCACGGGTTTTCACGTCGTTGAGCACCTCGCCTTTCATCGAAGCGCGCAAGCGCTCCAGTAGTCGCGTATCAGTCATTATGAGAAGTATAGCGCGCCACCTATCATTCCTGTGAAGATTTCTT
>JALHML010000018.1:0-3705 GCA_022844065.1 Minisyncoccota bacterium
CCGTATGCGGAATCCTTTGGTGCGCAATAGATACCGCGAATACCGACGTCATACGCTTGCTTTCCAGTGTTCTTCTCAACCGCTTCAATACGTGATGCCATAGCACGTGTTGGGTTCGGATAACTAACACTTGTCTTCTTAACGCCGCTCGCGTCAACATACTCGTTTAAAACAGCATCTTCCTCCTTGAGTTCTTTGAGGACGTCTTTGGCCTCATCCTTCCAGGTTCTCTTCTGATCCTCGCCGTACTTCTCTCCTTTATGGATACGCACCACAAACTGCACCCAGAGCTGCTCTTTGGGTCCAAGAGATCCCATAACCTCAATTACCTGCGCCATAGGATCAACTTGTTCCTCCGGCTTCTGTATTTTGTCGAGACCATACTCAACATACGTCTTTATAGGATACGGATCTGGCTTGGTCTTCATGAACTCAAAGGCCGTCATGGTGTACGGCTCATGAGACGGATCGATAAGCCGGGAATAGTCCATGGCCTCAATAACCTCAACACCCGGATACTGGGCATATATGTAACTCTCAAATGGACGGCGCCATCCTGAACGCATCCAAACAAAGTAGTGCACCCGTCCGCCAATGGAGGCCATTTCGTACGAATACCAGGGACGTGAACGGCCTTCAATGATGCGCTTGTACCACGTCGTCTCGCCGCCACCAATGTGCATACTCGAGAATATTGTCTCCATAGCGAGCGGCGTACGTCGCGTATCCCTCGGCATCTTAATCTCAAGTAACACGTGGTCTTGCTTTGCAATCCACGCCATCTTGTTCGCGTCGATATAGCGCTTCAAGGTGAATGGGTACAGCACTAACGGTATCCAAAGGGGTGCTGCAAACAGCAGAAACTGAAAGTTCGTCACGGACTGTGCAGGCGCAATGAAGAAGAACGCGATGATCTCCGCAGCAAACGCAATCAAGAGCGGCTTAAGCTGAATTGCTGTGCCGCCTTCTTCATGTACGCCATGTACCCAATGCTCAATAATATCGAGGAATGGGAGTCCTCCACCGTGTCCGCCTGATGACATGCTCGAAGTATAGCAACAAAACAAGAACGCCCCGCAGTGAGCGAGGCGTTCTGTGTGTACGGAATAGTGTTATACCGCTGTATAGGTGCCGTCCTTGTGGCGCTTGAAGTACCGAGTGTCGCCAAGGTTCACGAGAATCGTGTTGTCCTTAACGTAACGGACCTTCTTCACTTCTTTGATGATCTCGTCACGATTAAGAGGACCCTTTACGAGTGCTTCCTTGATGACGTCACGCACAACGCCTGGCGAGAAGCCCCATTCTGCGAGCGCGTAAAGACCGCGACCAACAAGCACAAAGCGAGAATCCTTAATCAGCTCGTTATGCGTTGTTGCAACATGTGCCTTCTTGTTGAATACCTCAACGATAGACTTTGCAACATCACCAAAATGCATTGGCTCGCCTTTCTGCTTAATCACGAGGTACGCATAGTCGCGGATACCTTTCGTGCGAATGGCTGGCGCATGTGCCTTGCCCCATTCAGAAAGAGGATTCTTTGCGATGGTCTTTGAGATAGTTAGCCAACGCTTAAGAATCTCCTCGTTGCGGTAGGCACTGTTCACTTCTTTCAGTTCCTCTAGGAAGCGGTTGATGATGTCGCCTTCAGCGAGCACCTCAGCGTCGTCGAGTGTCTCGTAGAGGCGAGAGAGTGCGCTGTGCACTGATTCAGCAGTTTTATGATCAACGTGCCATCGTGCGTAGAAATCGTCGGTCTCACGCTCGCGGAAGAATGAGCTTCCAACAACGAGAAGGAAACGGTAGCGGTTCCGAGACTTCTCGTCTGTTGCAAGACCTTCAAGAAGTTCCTCCTCGGGGATGATGCCGCCAAGTGCAGCCATGTACTGAGCCAACTCGTCAAAAGCGTCCTGAGAGTCCTTAAAGGCCTTGCTGTTACGAATAGACTCAATACCAGCAGCCTCAATCTGACGTACGCGCTCACGTGTAATGCTCCAGCGCTCGCCAATAGCCTCGAGTGTGTCGCGGCTTGATTTAGCACCAAGACCAAAACGGAAAATAAGCACCTCGCGGGCGCGCTCCGGCACTTCAGCAAGAAGACGCTTCACGAGCGTGGTTGTATCAAACGAAATAGAAGAGCGGGCCTTCTTCTTAGCTGCTGGAGCCTTCTTTGGGGCCGAAGCCGCCTTCTTTAGTGATTTTTTCATGCGATTAGTGTGGTATTCTTATACCAGATTGGGCTTTTAAAGTCAACTTCATGTTATCACCATGTTCAGAATACGGCCTGGAACATAGACTATTTTTTCTAGGCTTCCTTCACGAAGAAGCCGGCCAATGGTCTCATTAGCCCTTGCGGCCTCCATGGCCTCGTCCTCAGAGGCGTCCGGGGTCAGGGCAATCTCGGCCCTCCTTTTGCCATTTACCTGCACCCCTATAACAACCGTGTCCTCCTCTATGGCGATCTCCTCCGGCCACGAGGCCGTATGGACACTACCCTCGCCTCCCATCCGCTCCCAGAGGTGCTCGGCGAGGTGTGGGGCGAATGGTGCAATAAGCGCAAGGAGTGCTTTATACACTTCCTCAGATACAGTGTCAGCGCTCTCGAGCTCTCGTACAAAGACCATATGTCCCGAGATCGCGGTATTGAACTTAAAGCGCTCGGTATCTCCCGTTATCTTCTTTACGGCCTTCGCGAGCGAGGTCCGTTCGCTTTCTGACATCTCTCCTTCTGAAACCTTTTCGGAAAGCTGGTACACACGATCTAGGAACTTTCGCATCGCAACCGCACCATCAAGCTTCCACGGATAACTTCCTGGTTCGTTATACGGACCAATGAAGGCGAGATACATACGGACTGCGTCTGAACCGAGTTTCGCAACTACTTCATCAGGATTAACGATGTTGCCCCAGCGCTTACTCATCTTCTGTCCGTCAGTACCAAGTATGAGTCCACGATTGAAGCGCTCTTCAAATGGTTCTGGTGTCGGCACGAGCGCAAGATCGTAGAGCGCCTTATGGAAGAATCGTGAATAGAGAAGATGCATGGTTGTGTGCTCGCTTCCTCCTGAGTACCGATTAACCGGGAGCCACTTCTTCATAAGTGACTGATCAGAGAAATCGTTATCATCTTTCGAGTCGAGATACCGAAGGAAGTACCACGAAGAATCAACGAAAGTATCGAGCGTATCGTATTCAGGAGTCCATCCCTCGCCGAATATTCGTTCAACACGTTCCTTGAGTTCTTTAGAAGTGGCGAGCGGAGACTCTGCAGACGGCGAGAAATCAACGTCCGTCGGGAGCGTCCACGGAAGATGCTCGGACGGAATCAAATGTGGTGCACCCTCAGGGTCATACACAACCGGTATTGGGCAGCCCCAGTAGCGCTGACGAGAGACGAGCCAGTCGCGAAGGCGATAGTTTGTGACACGCTCGCCACCGACGAAATCTACGATTTCGTTCATGACCTCACGATTGTCCCTGCCATCGAACGGGCCTGAATTGCGCAGTAGACCGTCTCCTACATACGCCGAGGAGGTAAGGAATCTTGAGAGCGCATAGCTATGAAGTGGATCCTTAATTTCCTGGATCGCTGTGGCAATAGGTAACCACTCGACATTAAATTTCCCCTTCTCGTCTTCTTCGAGAAGTGGTTCCTGCTGCGCATCGCTCTTTAAACGGAAGTGAAGGAGTGTTGTATGTGCTACGAAT
>JALHML010000018.1:3715-8460 GCA_022844065.1 Minisyncoccota bacterium
CTCGTGGTGTACCATCTCCTCTGCTCGCTCAACGAGTTCGAGATCTGTGTAGCCTGTCTCCTCCGCAATCTCGCGCATCGCTGTTGTTGCAGCATCCTCGTCAGTCTCCGCCGTTCCTCCAACGGTGAGTCTCCCACCAAGTTCAGGTTTCCAGTTGATCGTTAGGACTTTCCCCTCGTACTCCACAATCGCGACAATCTTATCCTTGTCCTCCGGATTGTCCTGTGGCGTTCCCGTCACTGGATCAATAACTGGTTTGATTGGAAGATCAAACTTCTTTGCAAACGCATAATCTCGCTCGTCATGAGCCGGCACGGCCATAACCGCACCAGTCCCGTACGACGCGAGTACGTAGTCAGCAATAAATACCGGAATCTCTTCTTTCGTTGCGGGGTTAACAGCACGAATGCCCTCAAGCTTCACACCGGTCTTCTCCTTGTTCTCAAGACGCTCCCGCTCGGTCTTCTTTGATGTCTCCTGTATATACGCACGAACCTCCTTCTCGTTTGAAAATACGTCAGTGCCATGTTCAAGTGCTCCTACTACCCACGGGTGCTCGGGCGCGAGCACGACATACGTTGCACCAAAGACCGTGTCAGGACGCGTCGTAAATACCGCTACTTGAGCAGGGTTTCCTTCTTCATCTCGCCACTCGTTCTTTGCTTCGTCTTTAAAGAGAATGGGGAAGGCAAGCTTTGCACCTTCTGACTTTCCTATCCACGCACGCTGCGCATCCTTCATCTCCTCACGCCATGGAAGCGGATCAAGATCAGTAAGAAGACGCTCCGCATACTTCGTAATACCCATGAACCACTGCGTAAGGAATTTCTCCTCTACTTCAGAGTCGCAACGCTCACACTTTCCGTCTATCACCTGCTCGTTGGCGAGCACTGTCTGATCCTTCGGGCACCACTTCACTGCCGCTTCCTTGCGGTACGCCAGTCCATGATCATACAGCTTTGAGAAGAGCCACTGCGTCCACTTGTAATACTCGGGACTTGAGGTAACGACTTCCTTAGACCAGTCAACAGAGGTTCCCATGGTCTTCACCTGCGCGCGCATACGCTCCATGTTCTCGTTGGTCCACACTGCCGGATCCGCACCGTTCTTAATAGCCGCATTCTCAGCAGGAAGTCCAAACGAATCGAATCCCATCGGGAACAATGCATTCTTCCCTTGCATACGCTTGAAGCGCGCAAATATATCCGTAAGGGCAAACGCGAACCAGTGGCCGATATGGAGATCTCCCGAAGGGTACGGAAACTCGAACAGAAGATAGTACGGCTCCTTCTCAGAATCGGTGAGGTCGGTTGTGTAGATATCGAGCACCTCCCATTTCTCTTGGGCAGACTTCTCAATCGCTATATGATCGAACCGTTCTTTCGCCATATATACCTTCTACCGAAGAGGCTTCTCGAAGATTGGATAGCGCTCAGGATCAATGGTGCGCGTAAAGCAGGTATCTCCCGCCTCGTGCTGCCAATTCTCATCAACTCCCATACCGGGTGATGGGTAACTTATGTCACGAGCCGGATACCCTCCTTGGCCACGCGTATCAGGCGTTGGCCTATTGAACACGGCACAGAGCTCAAACGAGAGCGGGCCTGTTACGCGATAGCGATACGCTGATCCTGACTGAGGATCAACAGGAATCATAAAGCTTGAAATTGGGTCATTAAGGAGCGCAAGCGACTCAGGGAGCTCCTCTTTCAGTTGATAGTAGTTCACAACCTGGTACTGGATGCCTTGAAGATCCATCACTTTCTGCTCATCAAAGCGCATCATGCGGATATCTCCCGGCGTACCGATGATAAAGAACCCGGCAACAACCGAGACGAGTGTCATGGCGAGTACTGCAGACGACACAAGACCTGCTTTCTTAGCGTTCTCAATCCAATATCCCTTCAGATCTGCAAGGAAATGCAGGAACATGAACGCGGCAACCAGAAGCACTACCAACACCTTAAGGCCAAAACGAATTGAGAGTTCGCCCCCAAGGAACGTCATGATGAGCGTTATGAGGTCTATGAGTATGGTTAGCGTTGCAACGAAGAGTATGAGACCAAGTGCCCAGCGACGAACCCAGATGTTCGCCTTCCCTGCCTCATTTATAATTGTCTTTCGAATGAGGTGCGCAAGTACGAGCGCTGTAGGAATAAATACAATCACACACGCCATCGCTACACGCACCGCTCCTCCATACGGATCACCGTAATACGCAAGCGGATCAGGAAACGCGAAGTTTATGTAAGAGAAGAGGAGCGTCGTAAGGGAGATGACGCTTCCGATAAGCGCCACAAGAAGCCCTGCCCAGAAAAAGAAGTCACGAGGGGTTGTCTTTGATGCCGAGGGCGCTGCAGCGGGGGTGTTTTCCATATTCGTGGATTATACCACGACTCTCCAATTTTATTCCCCGCACTTAGTACACTTCTCGTTGTGCAAATCGTTATGCAGATCGTTGTGCAAGCTTGGGATACGAGGCACCAGCGCTATAACAATCGCAGCGATAATCGCAATGATGTAGAACCCAAAGCCAAGTGCCATACCAATAGCAGCAGCGAACCAGACACTTGCCGCGGTTGTAAGATTTTTAACACTCGCTCCTTCTTTAAGAATGAGTCCAGCTCCGAGGAATCCGATACCAACAACAATCTGGGACGCAATACGTGAGGTTGAAAGAGGATCAACGATGCTTGAGAGGAGGGTAAAAAGCATCGAGCCTGCGATAACCATGATGTGCGTGCTGATACCTGCGTCCTTGTGACGCATCTCTCGCTCAACACCAACGATATACCCAAGAATAAGAGCGAGTCCGAGACCAATAACAAATTGCATTTCTACGGGCCCTACAAGGTTGCTTATTTCCATATGCGAGAAGTATAGCAGGCTGTTTAGACGATGTTGGAACCTTCTGTAATTGACAATGATACATTTCCATCCTATTGTCAGCGAGGAAATCTCAACCTGGAGAAGAGCCATGTTCCGTTTCAGCCGTGATAAACGTTTTCTACTCAGCGTGTCGTTTTCAGATTTCGCCCGAACAGCGCGCGATCTGGTCCAAGCCGTCCAGGCCGAAAGGCCGGGTGCGAGTGTGCTGGTTCTCACTTGTGAGGATCCAACAACACACGCCTACTCGCAGGTCACGTTCGCGGCCAATGAGGTCACGGACGCTCTGCAACAGCGACGCGAGTATTCGCTCGAGGAGTTGACCGGGGATGTCTGGAGTCGTTCCCTGAGCATCCAGATCGTCATCAAGGATCCGAATGACCCTGCTCCGTTCATGATCTGCGTATCCTGCGACAAGCACTCGGACGGCGGCCGCATCAACTTCTATGGCCAATGCGTCAACGATGGCTTGATGGACCTGATTCATCAAGTGTTCGGTCGCTCAAGCTTCGCCTTCTCGATTGGCGACGGGTATCCCAGACACTCGAGTTTCAACCTGAAGTTCGGCGAACGAATCACGGGTGTCAGTTTATCTTGAAGCCAGCCCCTCATCCTTTTTACAGGTTGAGGGGCTTTCAATTTATTGCCGGCTGTTTGGGACGACGTTAGAATCAGTGTCAACAGATTGTCTTAGTTTGCCCCAAGCTTTGCTAACTGATCCTCACATTTCATGATATTCCGCTGCCGCTCTATCTGTATTTGTGCTATTGCGGCGTTCGTCTCAGACTCCTTTTGAGCAACTCTTCCATCCATTACCCTCGCACTCGTCGGTGCTTGATATACGGCAGTCCTATAATCATAGAACTCTTGCTGCAAATCAAGAATGTTCGCGTCATACTTTCTTGTTATCTGGTTGCATTCTGCAACTAGACGATTAATGCGATCTTGTAACACCTCCCTCTCTAGCACTGCGGAATCTTGAGATGCTTCTGAGGTTGGTTCTATTGGGGCAGTATTTGTTGGAACTGCAACATTCTCTGGAATTATCGGAGTATTAACAGACTGAGGAATTGGGGGATTTGGCACAACAAAATACTTCTCTTCAGGAGATTGAATTTCGGACTTTTTTGAGACCTGATCAGTCACTTCCACAGGAGGTGGGACCGCAACTTCAGATTCAGTTTGGATAGGTACCGCTGTTCCGAAAAGGCCCGAGATGCCCATAACCAGTGCTCCTGCTGCCACACTAATCGATTGGAAGAAGTTTCCGATTAAGCTAAACATGCTGCATTTATAGCACAGAACTCCTCATTCAATTGCTGGCAGTCTGGGACGATGTTGGAACCTTTCTACCTGATTCACCTTTACTTGCTATTGACAATATGGCGTATTATATGTAGCATAGCTTTCAGAACATGGCTCACTCCCGGGCCAAAGAGGGGCAGGAGAAATCCTGATAAAATCAGTGGACTCATTCAAAGACTTCACGAGTGGCTTTTTTCTCTTCATCGTGGTTACTGTCGTGGCATTCGTCCTCGGCGGCCTTGCGCTGAGCATGCTTTGGGGGTGGTTCATCGTCCCGACGTTCGACATCCCGCCGCTCGACCTGGTTCCAGCCATGGGCATTTCGCTCACGGTGCGGTATCTCACATCCCGACAGAAGGTTGACGAGGACGAAGAGAGTGTTTTCGAGGACTTCCACGGAAAGATGCTCAAATCGATCTTTTACAACTTCGTCACGTTCGGCACGATCATCCTGTTCGGCTGGATCATCCATCTGTTCATGTGAGCAGAGCCGCGCTCAAGAACCGCCCAAAGAGACCGCCCGGTCCATCTGGGCGGTTTTCTTTTATTGCTGG
>JALHML010000019.1 GCA_022844065.1 Minisyncoccota bacterium
GTTATTGTTATAGCCGTTGGAGAGGGAGTGATATACCTTGCATGCATCCTTCTCCTTGAATCGGTCTTGTACGCCCTTGCATACCTTTGGGTCTATATGAGACAGCACGGACGTTCGTTGGCACACTGGCACTTCGATCGCACGTATGCTGTTTCGCTTCTAAAAGATAGCTTCCCCCTTATTGCGCTCAGCGCCTTCTCCATTATTTACGCTCGAATCGATCAAGTGTTCATAAAGCACCTTATCGACGCGCATGCAGTGGGGATCTATGACGCAGCCGTGCGAGTGGCGGAAATTTGGTCTTTCTTGCCCGGACTACTTATCGCAGCCCTGTTTCCTGCAATCGTTAATGCAAAATCCGTTTCAGTAGAAATGTACAACAGACGTTTGGGCAGACTTGCCGCACTACTGATGGGTATTGCAATAAGCACCGCACTCGTTGTCAGCCTATCCGCACCGCTCATCATGAGAACACTGTACGGAGAAGCGTTCATGTCAGGAGTGCCGGTACTTCAAGTGTACGTATGGGCCTTTATTGGTACCTCGCTCGGCATTCTTATTACTCAATACCTCGTAACTGAAAACCTGCGTCGCCTCCTCACCTTTGTTGCATTCGTTCCGATGGTGGTAAATGTTCTGTTGAACATGCTCTGGATACCGACACATGGAGTAGTTGGGGCTGCGTATGCAACGCTCATATCCTATTCGCTCATGCCGTTCATGCTCCTCATTTTCCGACAAACACGTATACAGGTTAGAGCTATGATTCGTTCCCTTTTCTAGTTGAAAGCTGTGCGATTTCTTCTGCAGCAAGGTCAAAGAACTGTCCCGTATCCCATGCAACATACCCTTCTTTCATAAGATCATAGACCAGGACTTTAGCGGCACTTCCCATAGACACGAGGACCAGCGTCTCCTCTTGACTGTCGATACGAGAAAGCTCCTCCTGTACCGATTGATGTATGACTGCATACTGCTGCCACGCGTCACTCTTTGGAGCCTCCACGAAACGTGTTGTCTTGCCAAGTTTAATCCCACGAAAGCGTTCGGTTCCTGACGTAACGATTATGATGTGTTTTCTAGCAAAGAAGAAGGCAAGCTTCACGTAGTCGATGTTCGGATTATAGCGAGGATGGAAACAGAGTGCGCTTCCATAGACAACTTCCGGGTGGTAGTAGTCCTTTAGAAACACCTTGGAGTTCGTCCAAAACTGATGCTGCTCTGGAATACCAGCGGCTCTGAATTCCTCCTTGGTTTTGAGGATGAGTTCAGGATTAAAACAAATCAGGAGACGTGGGTCAGTTGAAGAAATAACCTCTTTGAGGCGTCGTGCGAGACTCGGACTATACTTTTGTCGCCAATCACCAAAGTACAGACCAATACCCTGGAGCATGTCGAAGAGCTCGTCTCCGAACCGTACCAGCGAGCGGTTCCCTTCTATCGCGGCAGTGATGGTCTCCTGATAGTCGAGATACGTGAAGTCTCGATACGCCGGAAGATACTGATCCGCAACGAAATCGTAATAAAACCTCTTCTTAATGAAGGGAACGAGTGCTGGAGGATAATCCAGAAATTTCTGGAGACGGGTCTTCCAGATGCGCGAGAAGGACGTCATGACAGGAATGATATACTGTCAAACGATAGCACGCAGCATGCCTTCCTTCGCAATCATACTGACGACTCACAAGCGACCCGGCCCTGCACAACGGGCGATTGCAAGCGTCCTCGCTCAGACCCACAGCGCCTGGAGACTTATTGTAGTGAACGATTCTCCGACTGAGGACTACAAAGAAGTAGAGAATCTGGTACATGGACAGCAGCGCATTCTGTACCTACAAAACGACAGGAACACGGGAAAGAATGCTTCGGTGAATCGTGCACTTGATCTTCTTCGCGCAGAGAACTTCGAAGGATACCTGGTGTTTCTTGACGACGATGACTGGCTCGCACCAACGTGCCTTGCAGACTTTGCAGGTGGTATCGAGAAAGAACCGGGTGTTCTTTGGCTCGTGTCCAAAAGAGCACAGACCGACGGTACCTCTTTTACAATAAATAGAACCGGTAAGCAGCTTGTTCATTATTATCGCGACTGCCTTCTGCTTAAACGCTTTTCTGGTGATGCGACACATTGTATACACTTCACCGAAGCATCGCGGTGTCGGTTTCTCAACACAGTGAGGAATGCAGAGGAGTGGTTCTTCTTTTCTCAACTTGCACGATACGCCCCCAAGTTTATCTACCTATCTTCAGTGGGTACCTACTCTGAAGGGTATCTCGACGGAGGACTTACCCGCACTACCCTCTCTCGCAACGAAAAGGTCGATCTCTTCCTGCGAATTTGCAAGGAGCTTTCGCAAACACGAGCCTGGAGCGCCTCTACCGCACTCTATATGTTCCTCCGGTTCGGCAAGATCTTTTTTACTCGTTAGTTGGGTGCCTGCACATACGCCGGTATAGGTCTGCCGTTACCATACCCGTCCCACACAGCCCGAAGTATAGTCCGTGCCCTGAGTACGTACGCACTGGTAGGGCCCATCGTGAATAATCCTATAAGGAGAAGTCCCAAGGTACGGATAGCAACATTTACAAAAAGAACCGGGACTGTCTGCGTCGTATTCCTGCGAGAGATAATCACCGCATTACGGGTACGGTAGTAGACCTTATAGAGTGCGAACTCGGAATCGAACAAACCAAAGATATGTCCTCCCTCTTTGGGGAACGTCATATCTATATCAATAATGCGTGGGCGCGCACATACATAAGCCGCATACCCGAGCCTCAGAATGCGCCATGAATATTCGAGATCTTCTCCATAGATAAAGAGTGAGCCGTCGGGCAGCGGTGCCTCACGAACTGCTTCAATAGGCAGAAAGGATCCACCGGTCACGAATGCTTCGAGTGGAACAATTGGAATAAAAGGACTATTGGCAGACATCGGAATACGCAGGATGAGTTGCACGAGCTCTACGAGTTTCTTGATACTAAACACTTCAAAGAGCGTACCTTTAGGTATCGTGTGCGTAAGGGGCGGGCGGCGGAATACCTTCTCGTTACCCGGCACGTTCACGCGATTCCCAGCCAAGACAACTTTATTGTCCGGAAACTGTTTCAGGTTCTCAAGGAACATATCGATAGCTCCCTCTTCAGGAACCGAGTCGTCGTCGAGTACGAGAACGTACTGACAATCGGTATCTCGTGCGTACCCAAGCCCCTTCTCTATGGCGCCTGAGAATCCGATATTTTTTGCCTGTCTGAGAATAACCACACGATCCGGATAGTTGAGTGCGTATGCGTCCATCTCGTCCGGGTTCTTACAGCCATTATCGACAATCACGAATGTTGTCGCTTTGGGGTCTTTGAGGACAGAATCGGCGACCTGCTTGAGCAAGGACCAGCGTTCGCCGTATACGACCGTTACCACCGTTACTCGTACACCCTGCATATGCTTTTGTTTGCCGCATCATATCACGTCTAGACGCAAGGCGGGTTAAGCAAACACTCTAGTACCTTGTGTCCTATTCTGATGGTATGATTCGGTCCAAGGACCCATTAAAGATGCTGAAAAACGAAAAGATATTCATCACCGGCGGTGCCGGATATTTAGGAAAGAACTTGGTTAAGCGCTTTTATCCAGATAATGAGATTACGGTCTTTAGCCGTGACGAGTCCAAGCACTATTACCTAAAGAAGCAGTTTCCAAATATCCGGTGTATCATCGGCGACATTAGGAATGCGGATTTACTCCGCAAGTCTGCGAGCGGCCATACAATAGGTATATTTGCTGCATCACTGAAACAGATAGAAGCTGTTGATCAAAATGTTGAGGAAGCATTGCAAGTTATCGTGCACGGTGCGATTAGCTCTCGCCACGCAGCAGTAGAAAATGAAATGAAAGCTGCGACCTTCATCTCTTCAGACAAGAGCCGTGCTGCGACTACCCTTTACGGCGCGATGAAGTTTGTTGCAGGAGAAGCATTCACACTCAATACCGATGATGAGAAATGCAAGCTCAGCTCGGTCGTCTACGGAAATGTGCTTAACTCAACAGGATCGATTATCCCACTCATCTGGGACTCTTTGAAAAATGGCTACTCGCTGGCGCTCTATTCCGAGGATATGACTCGGTTCATGATTGACCTCGACGAGGCAGTCGGCTGTATTGAGTACGCACTAGACATAACCGGATTCAACGTTATCCCTGACCTCCCTTCTTTCAAGGTTAAAGATTTGTTTGAAATCTATGCTGAAGAATTTGGCCTTGCATGGACACCAGGAACACCTCGAATCTCTGAGAAAACTCATGAACAGCTAATATCTCCCTACGAGATCGAGCGCGCAACATACGATGCCGCCAACAGAAAGTATCTTTTGCACTACAAAAACGTCTACAACGAAGGTCGGCTTCCGGCTTCCGGTCTCAGCTCTGAAGATACAACTGTTTCAAAGGAGGAACTTAGGACACTGCTGGCTGAGCGTAATTACTTCAAGCCCTAATGAAAAAGGTCCTTATTCTCGGTGAGAATGGAATGTTGGGTAACGCGGTTCACAAACATTTCTCTGAAAGAAAGGACTACGAGGTGGTGTGTGCACCAGAGAGATGGCCAGAAGACACATTCAAAAGCGCTCTTGCAAAAGTCGCTCCAGACGCCATTGTTAACTGTATCGGAAAGATCCCACAGCGGCATCCGACCGAAGACGAATACCAAGAGACCAATATTGAGTTGCCAACGTATCTTGAAACACTTGGTGTACCCGTTATTTATCCCACTACTGACTGTGAATTTTCAGGTAGGCTTCCCGAAGGATCCCTCTATACCAAAGCGTCTGCCCGTGACGCAGAAGATGCGTACGGCAAGAGCAAGGCAACAATCTCGGAACGCATTGAGTATTCGTTTTCAAACACCAAAATCATCCGCACCTCGATCATCGGTCACGAGCGTGCGTCGAACGTTTCCCTTCTCGATTGGTTCCTTTCTACTGAGGGGACGGTGAAAGGCTACACAAACCATTACTGGAACGGTGTTACGACGCTTACCTGGGCTCGACTTGCTTCCGACCTCATTGAGAACTGGGATGCCTATCCGGTACTCAACCAGCACGGCACACAGGAGACAGCGAGTAAGTATGAGGTCCTCTCCATCATTCGTGACGTCTATGGCACAAATAGTCACATAGAACCATTTGAGACACCAGAAACCGTGAACAAATGCTTGCTGCCGGATACGAATCTACCAAACCTTAGGAAGCAGCTGCAGGAACTGAAGACATTCTATCAGCGTTAGGTTTCGTAATAACCGCGCACATACCATACATGTAGCGTGTGGGGGTCCTGTCTTTCTGTAGGAATCTCAAATGGTGATAAAAGGAGACGAGTTTTACATACATCCATGCGGGGAGCACACGCATGAGTAGTTCTTTGGGACCTTCTTTTCGCGGCGTGAGGGGCTTCCCTTCTGGATCTACCACCGGACCACTGGTGGGCGGCGTATGTGCCGTACCGCGATGTACGGTCCACACCTTGCGTGAGGTGTAGGGCATAAAGTCAACGAACCGTGTTTCTGCCTTGTGCTTTTCAGCAATACGTTCGATTCCTTTCTCAGTGAACCACCAGAGATGGACCGGCGCAGGTTCAGTCTCCCAGATCGTCCCTTGAGGATGAATATCTTTTATGGGTGTGGTGAGTATCAGGATGCCCCCGGGTCGCAGTACGGCAAGCGCATGAGCAACGAATGCATTCGGGTCTATGACGTGTTCAATTACTTCGGTTGCAATAACCACGTCATACATTTCTGCACGCGACACAGAGATGTCTTCGACACTGCCAAGAAGATGTTCCTCACCAAAGAACTCCTTGGCGAAGGTCACTGCCGATGATGAGTACTCAAGACCTTCACATCGATACCCTGCCTTATTTAAGGCATGCGTCAGGTACCCAAGACCTGAACCTATTTCAAGGATACGAGCTCCTGCGGGTATCTTCTCCTCTTCAAGAGCCCGCACCACACCCCAAAACGTGGCGCTGAATTCGCCAAAGTCCTTGAGAGGATTCTTGAGCTGTCGAGCAGCGTGCGCCAGATAGAGATAATACGCATAGCCCGCATCCTTCGTCGGGTCTGTACCGTAGATAACGTTGTACTCTTCTTCGAGCGGACCGTGAAGCAAGACAAACGATGTGTGACACCCCGAGCATTCGTATACGTCGAATACCGAACCTTGCACGTATCCTTCCATGCTCTCGTAGGTCCTTTGTGCCCTTGCGCCACAAAGAGCACAGGATGTAGCGGGTTGGGTGCTCATTGTTGAGAGTATAGCAAGAACGATCTCGTGCGACTCACTTAAATCAGCTGTTCAATTGACTCGTCAGTGAACATGACTTCCGCACCCCGACCAATGTCGATACTTTGATATCCTAATTCACTGTACTGTCTTACCAGATGCTTCCCTACCGGCCCAACCGCAAACAAGAGTACTGGGCGTCTCTCACCGGGGACTGCCGCACATGCCGAATCAATAGCACGAACGGTGTCGTCATAGGCCTCAAGCAGACCATCCTCAGGAGTCGGAACGTACCATATGTCTTTCCATGGGAGTCGCGGATTTGTCTTCTGATTCTTTATGGTTGTGGCATTCGTGATAAGTACAATCGGTACATTGCGAAGTGCGGGCACGAGGACACGTTCTACGTATCCATCATAATAAAAACAGTGGGCGTCTACATACGGCATCCGTCTCGGAAACGAGAGCAGGAACATTGTCTTAAACGGAAGCCAGATATTAAATCGCTGCATTTTCCGAAGTGTGTCATTGCGCATGGTAATTGCTTTTGGTACTGCAAGAACATACGAACTGGTTGGTCGATATCCGCGAACAATATCCTGAAGGAGTCCTCGAAGTTTAGGAGAGTACTCATGATAATGGTTCCTGAGCCCAAGGAGCAGATTAATCTCTCCGTCACCGAACCGCATAAGGGACTTCCCTCTCCTAAGAAGTTCTCTGGTCTCATCCTCATCATAGACATGTACACGGATACGGAATCCAGGAATGAAATACAGTACGCCGTAGGTTACGACATAGAGTGGGTGTCTACTATACCGACGTACAAAGCTGAGTATTCTCGTGAAATTCATGAAGGTTGCGGGGTGTGGCCCGGTAGACCGAGAATGCTTGAACCGAACTCTTCTTTCCGTTGACGCACACTCAAGGGCGCATACGCAAAAAAGCGAAGCCCCTTCTTCACCCGCGCTTGGTTCGGAAGCTTGTCAGCCGTGTAGACAATTGGAGACGCCAGCGTGAGAAGTTTGCGCGCTCCCTCACGACTAACGAGATACGCACCAGCAAGATAGAGTGGTCGATAGAACGTTACCGGTCCAGGAGAGTGTCTTTTGTATATATCCCTAAGACCCTCAAAAAGAAACAGTGGTATCACGTAGCACGCCTTCAAAAAGCTATACGCGATGAAAAGAATAAGATGCAGTGGTTTCTTTTTATCTGTTGTTCTCAGGTTCACCAACACCGAATCGAACCAGCGACGTATAAATGGTATTCCTGGTTTCCAGTAATCAAAGAGTAGATATTCCCATCGACGTCTATTATGCGACGTCTCTCGCTCAAGAATTGAAGAGAAGTTTGGCGGGAGCTCAACATCGTCCTCAAGAATTAATGCGTATTCAAGTCCACGCGAAAGTATCTCCTCGTATATCCGCTTGTGCGATGCCGCACAGCCAAGCTCCCCAGGAAGAAGTATGTGCTTGCCATTCGCAGCTGCCCTGGATGCGTCATACTCCTCGGGAAGCACGTCCTGCGGGCGTACGGCTGGGTACCGTTCGTATGGTATGCCGAGCGCCTTCAACTGCCCTGCCATGAACATCATCCGCTCCGTATCCGTATCAAGGTTAATAACGAATGCCTTCAACATATATCCGCTATTGTACTGCAACTGATGGATTTGCTCGAAATCTCCGAAATCTCATTCTGCTATACTGCGGGAGATTTATGGATACTGGATCGCTAACAAAAATGTTAATCCCTACAGAGCCTCGACCTCAGAGTCCGACATGTACCTCC
>JALHML010000020.1 GCA_022844065.1 Minisyncoccota bacterium
GATCTGTTGATCATGGACGACATTCAGTTCTTCTCGAAGAAGGATAAGACGCAGGAAGAGCTCTTTCATCTCTTTAACGCCCTTTACGACAACAACAAGCAGATTCTCTTCTCTTCTGATAGGGCACCAGCAGCTATTCCTGACATCGCAGATAGGCTTCGTGGACGCTTCGCGGCCGGTATGTCGATTGATATTGGGGAGCCTGATACTGAAAGCCGTATGGCTATTGTGCGCAAGAAAGCTGCGTCACACGGAGTCTACCTCTCGGACGAGGTTATCGAACACATTGCGACCTCTATCTCGGGCTCGATTCGTGAACTTGAGGGCGTCATTAACAGTGTGGTCTGCCACACGCAGGTGAAAGGTGTGCCACCAGACCTTGCAGAGGTGCGCCATTCACTCCGTTCCTTCGCACGGCCGCAGAAGACTGTGTCTGTAAAACATGTGGTGTCGAAAGTTGCTGAGTTCTACGGCATTGATGAGGAAAGTATCTATGAGAAGACACGTAGAAGGGAGGTAGTGCGTCCGCGCCAGGTGATTATGTATATCCTTCGTGAGGATTTCAGTGTCTCGTATCCAACTATTGGTTCAAAGCTTGGAGGTCGCGATCACACAACCGTCATACACTCATGTGAGAAGGTGAAAAGGGAGGTGCTTGTTGACCCGGATCTTGCAAAAGAGATCCAGGACATTAGAAGCCTGTTGGTATAGCTGTTGAAAACCTATGGATAACCTTCGAAGAACTACGGGGATATGCAGGGGAAAGAAGGGTTTCCGAGAGGACAACAATTCCTTATCCCCAGAACATCTCGTCCAGACGAGGCCGTCCTCAACAGGTTGTTTCCGACTGAAGCGCTTACAGAGAGCCAACCAATTGGACGGAAGGGGTTGTCCCCCGTGTCCACACCCCTAATAATAGGACTATGATTATTACTTTAGATAAAAAAGAATTCTCAGAGGGAGTGCAGAGCGTTGCACGCTTCGCAGAGAGGAGGAGCGGTACCCTTCCGGTACTCGCAGGCATCGCAATCATCGCGGGAGATGATGGCATTAAGCTTCGTGCCACTAATCTTGAGACTGGCGTCGATCTGAAAGTCGAAGGCACGATCAAGAGCGATGGGGTTGTGGCGCTCCCAGCGGCAACTCTTCGTGATATAGCATCCTCGCTTTCCGGATCAGGGACTCTTACGCTTGAGCACTCGGGTGATACGGTCCTTGTAACAACCGGAAACGGCCGCTCAACACTCAAGACTCTCCCGTTCGAGGATTTCCCTACACTTCCGCTCCCTGAGTCCCCACGGGTGAAATTTGAGCTTCCAGGAAGTCTTCTTAAGGCACTTGTTACTTCTGTTGTTTCCTATGCATCTACTTCAACAGTACGTCCTGAACTCGCCTCTGTTCTCATTGCAGGTGAAGGAGCTGCGCTTAAGGCAGTTGCAACAGACTCTTTCCGGTTAGCTGAGAAGAAAGTATCGCTCTCAAGTTCCATTGATGCGTTCTCAATGCTTATTCCTGCGAAGAACGCGATTGATATCATGCAGACTCTACCGGACGAGACTATTGAGATAGCGGTTGATGAGCATCAGTGCGCCTTCTATTGGAAGAAAGGAGTCCTCACAACCCGCCTCGTTACGGCAAACTATCCAGACTACACCCAGATAATCCCTAAATCCTTCGTTTCTGAGGCAACCGTCCTTAAGAAGGACTTCGAGGCAGCACTTCGCCGTACAGCTATCTTCTCAGACACCTTCCAGAAGGTGCGTCTTGGATTCGATGCAGGATCGAAGGCTGTTGCACTCTCGGCGCAGAATGCGGATGTAGGGGATTCAGCTGAATCTATCCCCGCGGCTATTTCAGGAGACGCGGTTGAGCTCTCCTTTAACCATCGATATCTCTCTGCACCTATCTCAACGATTGCAGCTGAAAGTATTTCGTTGTCCGCAAGTGGTATTGGAAGGGCAATGGTTATGCGTGGATCAGGAGATACGTCGTTCTTGTATCTTGTGATGCCGATGAATCAATAGGTTCGATCCCTAGTCTGCCAGCAAAAGGTAGAATATTCTCATGACCTACTACCAAGTATTCGTAAGCGCAGAGAACAAGGAACAGGCCGCTGCAATTCTTGATGCGCTTCTAGAAAAGCGACTGGTGCTTGGTGGTCCGATACTTGAGGGACCGGCGCAGTTCTGGTGGAAAGGGGAGCGTATAGAAATGAGCTATGCATATCTTGTAACCTATACGACCGATAAATATAAGGATGCGGTTATGCGCACCGCAGCCGAAGCTTCAAAAGAGGAAGTCCCGATGATTTCTTTCATCCCATTCGAGGGCAATCCTGAACTATTTGCACTTATTGATAAAACTCTAGGCTAAGTAAAAGGGTTCCAGTATCGTCCCAGACTCTAATCCCTCTAAATTTGACAACACCTAATACGAGTTCTACTCTACTAAAAGTCTGTGTACCTTGGCAGATTGAGAGAAATGAAGCGTGTCCTAGCGAACCGAAAACTCGTTAGACATGAGGCACGAACGCCTCCATTCTCTGGCCACGAACGGCCAACGCAAGGTGAGGTAAAGAACAATGACGGTCATCGGATTCGACGAACTCGCCGAACTCGCCCGTGAGAACAAGCTGCCCGAATTTCTAACCAGCCGCTTCAAAGGCTCAAAAGAAGTTCTGCTTCACTATCCGGACTCGATGCCCAAGAACATGGTTAATTGGATGCTCGCACTCATGTTTCTCGGGTCTACATTGATTTTCTCTGGTACGTATGCTGTTGGCTATTTCTTCTCGCCTCTTGCAGCGATCCTTCCGTTCGTTCTCGGGGTTCTTTTCGCGACACTAGGATTGCACGGTCTCGTGAAGTACGGCAGGAAGGAGGATGCGCTGATAGGGATGGGTAAAGTCCTCTCGAAGATAACCGATTGGACTGACACAACACCTGCCGAGTTCGGCAGTCTCTCTTACGGGCAGCAAAAAGGCCTCATAGACACAATGATGACCTCGCTCTGCAAGGGAGTACTCGATTTCCAGGAGGAGAAACGGGGTCAAAATCCCGACAACTGGCGGCTAGATCATCAGATGCTCATGGATGAAATTGCCACCCGATTCGACACCCTCAAGCCTTTCGGCCCCACGCCTGCTGGCTACGGATACTATTTCACGCTCGCGAAGGAGGGCTGATCTTTATCGACAGACGCGCGCCCGGCTGGACTTGTTCCGGCTGGGCGCTCTCTTTTATACAAAGGTTCCAACACCGTCCCAGACTGCCAGTAAAACAAAAACCGCACTTAATGCGGTTTTGCTTTATCAAGACTAATTATTCTCCTGCCGCTGTCTCCTGCGTTCCTCTCGTTCAAGATCTCGACGCTCATCGTCAGTTAACTCTGGTTCAGGTTCAATGTCTGGTGTTGTTGTGGCTGTCTGCTGCTGCATCGCACCCGTCCATAGCTGAATTGGCGTTTCCCAGTACGCGAGTTGTGGATCAGCGTATGGATTAATTGGTGGAGGACCCTGAGGGTTCTCTTTATTTGTTAAGAGAAGAAGGGAATGGTAGCTCACAACACCGCGAAGTACCGGTGGCGCGCTCTCAGGAATACCTGGGGGTTCGTTAAAGTATTCCTTCGGTACTTTCGTGAGGGCAACATCCATAAACGCACGCCACATTGGCGCTACGATATATCCCGCAATCTCCTTTAGCATCGGAGTGTTGTCGTTGTTTCCGGCCCATACGGCAACCGCGAGTGTAGGAGAATAGCCAACCGTCCACGCATCGCGTGATTCGTTGGTGGTACCTGTTTTTGCGGCGACGTCGTAGTCAGGGATGGAAAGTGGATTAACAGGGTTATAGGAAGGAATACGAGCCTGATTGTCAGACATGATGTCTGCAATCTGTCGCGCAACACCCTGGTCAATAGCTTGCTCTGGCGCTGGGGTGAATTTCTCGATGACACGCCCTTTCATGTCACGGATCTCGAGAATGCCGGTCGGGGGATTCCTCACTCCATCGTTTGCGAACACCCCCATAGCACTCGCCATTTGGAGAGGGGAGACCTCAGCAGCGCCGAGCGCGAAAGAAAGTCCGTAGTCCTTGGCAGTGCCAAGGTTCGTGATACCCATGCGGGTTGAAAGGTTGATGACGTTATTGACGCCCGCGAGATAGAGCACCTTCACTGCCGGAATGTTGATTGACTGCGCTAGAGCGGTACGGAACGTCATAGGACCTCGGAAGGTAAGGTCGTAGTTCTGAGGTGCGTAACACGGAGGCGCGCTGTTGCTGGTATCTGAAGGCGAGCACGCGGTTGAGAATTGTGTTGGTACATCAAAGATAACGGTCTCTGGTGTGTATCCCTTCTCAAGTGCTGCCGCATACACAAACGGCTTGAATGCGGACCCCGGCTGGCGAGGAGCAACGGCGACGTTGTAATTTCCCGGAATAATCTCATCAAAGTAATCGCGTGACCCAACCATGGAGAGAATTTGTCCAGTCTTCGGGTCTATGGCAACCAAGGCGGCGTTCGAAGCATTGAATCTTGCCGCGTTCGCGAGCGCGTACCCCTTTACGATTGATTGCGCTGCGTTCTGCATTTCTGCATCGAGTGTCGTTATAACGGAGAGGCCTTGGGTAACGACGTCTGGGCCGTATTTTTTCTCAAGGAGCCCTTCAATATAGAAGACAAAGTGTGGCGCGAGGATTGAGTTGTTCTGTTGGCGACTGAACACAACAACCTCACGCTTTGCAGCGGCTGCCTCTTCTGCACTGAGGTACCCGAGGTACTCCATGCGATCGATTACATAATTCTTACGTATATCAAGTTCGTCCCGGTTGTTGCCGTACGGGGAGTAGTAGGTTGGAAGTTGCGGAATTGCGGCGAGATATGCGGCCTCAGCAACAGAGAGATCAATCGCACTTTTTCCATAGAAAGATCGTGCTGCAACCTCAGCGCCATACATCGTCCCACCATATGGCGTTACGTTGAAATAGAATTCAAGAATCTGGTCCTTGGTGTACTTTTGCTCAAGTTTCCAGGCAAGAACCCACTCCTGAAACTTACGAATTGGCGTCTTACTACCAGAGAGAATCGTATTCTTCACCACCTGCTGTGTGATGGTTGATCCACCCTGCGCAAAGGACAGGGTCTGGATATCTACCCAAATAGCTCTCGCAATAGCCTTCAAGGACACACCGCTGTGGTTGTAGAAGTCCGAGTCTTCAATGGCGATGGCTGCTCTCTGGAGATTCGGTGAGATTTCAGAAAGAGGAACAACATTCCGACGCACATCGTGATTAAGATCGTACAAAACGGTCTTCCCGGTGCGGTCGTAAATCTTCGTGGACTGCGCTACTTTGCGAGAATCAAAAGAGTTGAGGTCCGGGATAGGAGTAAGAGCGGCCCAAAGGATACCCGCACCAGCAAGGAGCATAAGTCCGCCGATAATAATGAACACCGCACGCAGCATTGGATGCGGATTCTCAAGATGTCCCCGGACATTTAGCTTTTTACGAGGGCGCTTCGGCATGATTTGACCATGTTATCACGAAGAACGGCCCCGTGGGGCCGTTTTCTTAGAGGAGATTCTAGTCCTCAACATCTTCTTCATCCTCTGTAACTTCCTCTTCCTCGTCTACAAGAGGAAAGCCGTTCTCGTCGAGTTCTTCCTCAGGGTCCAAGATCTCATCGTCAAACATCATGGGTACGAAATTACATTTAGTATGCTCGCGTAATGCAGAGCTCCTCTATTTGAGCAGACCGTTCGGAGTTTGCAAACAGGGATTACTAGATGCGTGTGGACAGCGCGCAGATTGCCAGCGCTATCGCATCAAGCTCGTCGTCGAGCCGCTTTTTCTGAGGTAGCTGTATGAGGCGGGGAATCATACCCGCTACCGCTTTTTTGTCTGCGTTGCCGTACCCGGTAACAGCAAGCTTCACTTGTTGAGGGGAGTGTTCAGAAACAGAAAGTCCAGCCTCCGCAGCTGCAGAAAGGGCAGCGCCACGCGCTTCTGCAACACCCAAGGCACTTCGTTTGTTATTCGTGCTCCAGAAAAGGCTCTCGATTGCGACACGATCGGGTGCGTGTTCTCTGACCGCAAGTGCTACAGCTTCATGTACAAACGCAAGACGCTCCCCAGTCGCGCCTTTGGGCGGAACGATACAGTCGCTCCATATGTGTATTGGGCGCGACGGGTCACCCTCAAGGACAGCCAGGCCCATGCGATCGTATCCAGGGTCGATGGCCAGGATACGCATCGTTAGTCGCTCTCGTTACTCTCGTATCCGCGCGCGTTGGTGAACACACGCTGCACATCATCGTTCTCATCGATCAGGTCGAAGATCTTTCCGAGCGACTCCTCGTCGCCTTCAGACAAATCCATCAAAGGATCGTTCGGGGCAAACCTGCCGTCCGGAGACTTTTGGAATGCCCATGCTGCACTTCCGGGCGCACCGAGTTCGAATCCACTTTTTGAAATAAGATGCTTTATCTCCTGTGTTGTTCGGTTGGTGTTGTCGGTAAGGGCGTCGATGATTATTGCGGTGCCACCAGGTCCGTACCACTCGTAGACAACCTGTGTAAGGTCACCAGCCTCTTTTGATCCGCCCTTTGCGATAGCGCGTTCAATATTCTCCTTCGGCATGTTTGCTGCCTTCGCGCGCTCGATTGCTGACACAAGACTTGGGGAAGAGAGGTTTCCGCCCGCTTTCTTCGCTTCGATTGCGATGAGCTTTGCAAATCGCGCGAAAGCCTTTGACCGTGCAGTATCTGTAACGGCCTTCGCTCGCTTTATCTGAGCCCATTTGCTGTGTCCTGCCATAGCTTTACTGTAACAAAATCATGCCGCAAGGTAATCCTTACCTTTTTGTGTAAGGACACGTCCCCTTGGAGACCGCTCAACAAATCCAAGTCTCAAGAGATACGGTTCGTAGACATTCTCAACGGTATCGGGGTCCTCATGCAGAGCTGAGGCTAGTGCGCGAATACCAGCCGGACCTCCTTTGAAGGAGTCTCGGAGTGTTGTGAGGTAGCGGCGGTCGTCCTTCGTAAGACCAAGGGTATCAATACCAAAGAGTTCGCACGCAAGGTCCGCTACTTCAGCGGAAAGTTCCTTGTTTTCTACCTGCGAATAATCGCGAACGCGCTTCAAGAGTGCGTTTGCAACACGCGGTGTTGCGCGACTGCGAGAAGCAACTCGTTCGACAACCTCGTCGGGAGCATCAAGACCAAGCACACCTGCAGAACGGCGAATGATGCTTCGAAGATCCTCGTCTGTATAGAAATCTAGTTGATACACACCACCACCAAAGCGCGAACGAAGCGGGGAAGACAGCTGTGCAACTCTCGTGGTTGCTCCAACGAGCGTGAAGGGTGGAAGCGCGAGCTCAACGGTACGTGCAGACGGTCCTTTGCCGAGAATAATGTCGAGCGACCCTGATTCGAGGGCAGGGTAAAGAAGTTCCTCTACCTTTGAGGAGAGTTGATGGATCTCATCGATAAAAAGGACGGTTCCAGGTTCAAGATTCGTGAGAATGGACGCGAGGTCAGCGGCACGCTCAATAGCCACGCCTGAAGTAGATTTGAGCGGAGCGTCTAAGGAGGCTGCTACAAGGTGGGCGAGGGTAGTCTTACCAACGCCTGGCGGGCCATAGAAGAGAATGTGTTCCGGCATGTCGCCGCGCATGCGGGCAGCCTCTAAAACGACGGAAACATTAGCTTTTACGTGACCTTGGCCTACATAATCGTCCCACGTAGACGGTCTTAGCGCGCTATCCAGGGCCTGATCACGAAGCTTCGGTAGGTCAGAGGGGCTTGACATAAAGTTGCACTATGCTAGTATTCTAACACACCGGCTCCTTCATAAGGGCCGAATTTCTTTTTAAATCGTACATAGCACCCT
>JALHML010000021.1 GCA_022844065.1 Minisyncoccota bacterium
CAGTCACGGATGATACCTAGGCGATGCGCGTACGGATGGACGGTGTGAGTCATGGTAATTACTTAGTGTCAGATGAAAGACGTACGAAAACTTGAGAACGGCGACGACGAATAGGAGCCGAACGACCCATAGCACGTGGCATAGCACGGACGATCATGCCTGCGGAGTCCACGCGGATCTCTGCAACCTTGAGGGTGTCCATGTCTTCGCCACGAGCCTTGGCTGTTGCTGCCGCTGACTCGATGAGCTTCTTTATAGGAAGCGCAGCGCGCTTTGGGAGGAACGTAAGCGCGGCTACAGCCTCTGCAACCTTCTTTCCCTTCACGAGCTCCGTAACGAGGCGCACCTTGCGGGGCGACTGGTTGTACGTGTCGATAGACGCGCGGATAGCCTTCTTTGCTTCCTCCTTGCGGAGTGCGGCTGGCTGCTTGTGAGTTCCAGTAGAGGCCATGATTATTTCTTCTTAGGCGCAGCAGGAGCTGCCTTAGCGGCCTTGGCAGCTGCAATCTCAGCCTGCTGCTTCTTCTGCTCGAGCTGCTTCTGCATCTTTCCTCCATGACGAGTGAACTTCTTGGTAGCAGCGAACTCGCCAAGGCGGTGGCCTACCATCTCCTCAGAAATGAGAACGTCTACATGCTTCTGGCCGTTATGGACACCGAAAGTGAACCCAACGAACTCAGGAGCGATCTGGCTTGCCCGTGCCCACGTCTTAATAGCCGGCGTTGAACTCGGCTTCTTGTCCTGAACTTTCTTCAGGAGCTTGATATCGACGTATGGGCCTTTTTTAAGGGAGCGGGACATAGATAGACAATGGAAAGCCCGCCAAGCGGGATAGATAGAATCTATAGGAAACGTGAAGCTATGTCAAATTAATGGCTTGCGTGCTAGGGTTCCGGCAGACCCCGTACCAATGAAAGGAGACGGTTATGGTCTTTATGCCACTGAAACGGACGACTATGTCCGGAACCCAAGCGGCTCGCGCCGCTGAAACCCGGACTCACGCACGGGAGTACCTCAAACTCCGGTCTACAGACCGAAAAGCTCTGGCTGAGCTTCTGGCCCTCAACTGCGCGAAGCGTGGCGCTAGATGGCTCAATCACCATGCCCCCAGTCGGGGATGGTGGCGGAACTGTCTGAATGGCGGACACTCGCGTGTCTGTACCGGTCATGACAATTCAGGCATCCTTTCGCTCGCATTCGAGTACGAACCTGAGATGGCGGGAGGTTTCGGGTATGTCATCGACGCAACGGTCCTCAGCAAGTTCGGTTTTCGGTTTCCGTCTCGCGCAGCAGATCGCCTCGCCTTCACGGCTGGTACCTACGTGCGAGGATGGAATCCATTTCCGAAACGCTATCCGGATATCGAAATCGACTGCAAAACGGTCGACGGTGCCTGGAACACTCTGCTCCAGAACCCGACCGGGGAGATGCTTTCAAATTTTCGGCATCCAATCGACATCAACCAGTACTTCGCATCACTCGCGGTAGGCGATCGCAAAATACGCCTGGCACTCTGGCCCTTGCGCTTGTTCGGTCAGAAAAAGCACGCTGCGTAATTCTTTCGGGTCTCCGCTCAGGCGGAGACCCCTTCTTTTTGCGCGCTATACTATTCCCATGATCGACTTCAACACCCCAGAAGCACGCCGAAAAGAAATCCTTGGTGTCGTTATCCTCGTAGGACTCGTGCTCGCCTTTACCGTTTGGTACATGGCTACCCATAAAGCTCCAGAACCCTTTACTGGCATTCCTGAGGAAGTTGCAACAACCACATCCGAAGTACTTGCTCCAATCGTCATCGAAGAGCATGGTCAGTACTACGACATCGTGGCCACCTACCCTGCTGAGACAGCCCTCAAGGCTTCTCTAGGCGCCGAAGCAGACGCAGCAGCAGTTGCTGCTATGGAAGACTTTGTTGAGGCCTCTGTGAGTCAATTCAAGAAACAAGGCAACTTCGACAACCTCACACCTGAAAACATCCAGATTATGGGTCTCTCTGAGGACCGAAAGGAGAGCATTAAAATTGCATACGAGGAGATGCGCGGAAAGAACACTGTCTCCTATGCCTACACCCTCTTCGTAGACACACTCGGCGCACACCCGAATACCTTCTACCGCACCTTCACGTTCGACCTTACGACGGGTACAAAACTTGATATTGCGAGTCTCTTTGTTCCCCGTTCCGATTACCTCCGACGTCTCTCAGCAATTTCTCAGTTCGAGCTCGCGAAGTCTCTTGGCGAGTTTGCAAACATTGCATACATTGCTCAGGGCACTGGTCCTGAGCCCTTGAACTATCAAGCTTTCGTTATTAAAGACAATGCACTCGTTCTTTTGTTCCCGCCATATCAAGTGGCACCCTATGCAGCCGGAAGCCAGAAAGTATCAATTCCCCTTGAACAACTTGAGGAGATCCTAAAGGAAGAATACAAGGCAGAGTAAACACAAAGAACAAACCGCCCTTTCGAGCGGTTTGTTCTTTTGCTTATCGCTTCTTCCCAACCTTGCGGCGAGAGACGATGAACTTGTTTGAGTACTTCTTCGGCGTACGGGTCTTCTGTCCCTTGCCGGTTGGCTTACCCCACATGGACTTTGCCCTGCGGAGTCCGCGTCCCTGCTTACCCTCACCACCTCCATGAGGATGGTCAACTGGGTTCATGGCAGTACCACGAACAGTTGGACGGATACCCTTCCAGCGGCTCTTTCCGGCCTTTCCATAGTTCTGAAGACGCTGCTCCTCGTTACCTACCGCACCAACTGACGCCCATGCGGACTCAATAACCTTGCGGATCTCGCTTGAAGGCATCTTGATCTGCGCGTAGCCTGCGTCATGCGCAACAATCTCAGCGTAGTTTCCAGCGGATCGTGCGATGCGTGCACCAGCACCTGGACGAAGCTCGACGTTGTAGATAAAGGTTCCAGAAGGAATCTTGCCAAGCGGAAGGCGGTTACCCGTCTTAATCGGTGCCTTCTCAGACACAATGAACGTGTCGCCAACCTTCATGTCCTTAGGGACGGTGACGTAACGGCGCTCACCATCAGCGAACACAACGAGTGCGATGAACGCAGTGCGGTATGGATCGTACTCAATCGTCTCAACGCGTGCTGGAATGTCGTGCTTATTGTACTTAAAGTCGACATCGCGAAGGCGCTTCTTATGACCGCCACCCTGGTGACGGGTTGTGATGCGACCTGCATTGTTACGACCTGCCTGATTCTTCTTCGAAGAGAGGAGCGCCTTGTGTGGCTTTACGCCTGGCGTAAGCACGCCACGGTACGTGACGACGGTCATGCTGCGGCGGCTCTTCGATGTTGGCTTGAAAGACTTCATAAGAATCAGATTATGCGAAGGTGATGGTGTCACCTGCCTTTAGGTAGACGTAGGCCTTGTGGCGACGTGCGCGTGTTCCTACACCTCGACGAGTGCGGAGCGACACCTTCTTTGCCGGAAGATTAACCATACGAACCTTCATCGGGGTTACCTTATAGGCCGCGATGATTGCGTTAGCAACGTCGATCTTCGTTGCCGAAGGCGATACCTCGAATACGTACACACCATTCTCTGAAGAGATGAGTGCCTTCTCAGAGAACCATGGGCGCTTCAGGATGTTCGCGAGGCGCGCATCGTCCGCAGGCAAGATACCGCGACCCCAGTTACGGGTCTCGGACTTAGCCTTCTTAGCCTTGGTTGTCTTCTTGTCGTTAGAGAAAAGTGCCATACAAGTAGTGTTATGCCTTCTTTGTTAGGCGCGCTGCGAGAATCGGAAGAGACTCATTTGGATTCTCGATAACGAGAAACTTCTTGTTCACGAGGTCGACTGGGTTCAAGTTACGAACCTCCTCGAGGGTAAGGCTACCGATGTTGCGGTAGGACTTCTCCGTATTCTCGTCCTTCTTCGCAAACGCGAAGACCGCTGCGTTCTTGCGCTTAGTTGCGAGCTCGGAAACGCCTGCTCCCTTTGCGACTGCCTTGATCATCGCTACCGCGTCAGCTGTCTTTGGAGTAGCGAATGCAAATGAATCAACAAAAATAACCTGGCCATCGCGATGCTTGCGGGAAAGTACGGTTGCAAGAGCTGCAACGCGCATCTTGCGGTTGATCTTAACGGTGTAGTCCTTCTCTGCGCGTGGACCATGGGTTACACCTCCACCCCTCCAGATAGGAGAGCGTGTTGAGCCGTGACGAGCACGTCCCGTTCCCTTCTGCTTCCATGGCTTCTTGCCGCCACCGGAAACCTCTCCGCGGAACTTCGTATGTGCGGTTGTTGGGCGAGCGTTTGCCTGCATACCAACCACAACCTGGTGCACGAGGTCTGAATTCCACTTAACCCCGAAGAGCTCAGCCGGAAGAGATACAGATCCAGCCTTCTCGCCCTTTACGGACCAGACCGTTGCCTCAAGAGACACTTCCTTTGAAGCGCTCTTCGGCATAGGAGCTGCCTTCTTGGCAGGAGCCTTCTTAGCGACGGTTTTCTTTGCGGGGGTAGCCATAGTACTAAAATTACATCGAACGAATCTCGACGAGTGCACCAGGAGCTCCTGGAATAGCACCAGAGATGATCATCTCGCCAGTAGCGGCGTTTACTTTCAAAACCTTAAGGTTCTCTACCGTAACACGGTCGGAACCCATACGCCCAGCCATGCGCATACCCTTGGCAACGCGACCACCAGCGCGACCTCCACCACCGATCGATCCAGCCTCACGCTCCGAGTGCTTCTGACCGTGGCTGCGGCGGCCACCATGGAAGCCATGGCGCTTCACCACGCCCGCAAAACCCTTACCCTTAGAGGTTGAAGCGACTACGACCACGTCGCCCTCAGCGAAGGTGTCTGCTGTGATTTCAGAACCAACCGAAAGGTCAGTTGAATCAACGCGAAACTCCTTCATAACCTTGTAAGCCTTGCCCTTGGTGTGCCCGAGCTGAGCCTTGTTTACACGCGCTTCCTTCTGATCCTGGTACGCGACCTGAACAGCCGAGTATTTGTCAGCACCATCCACGGTCTTCACCTGCGTCACGACAACCGGTCCCGCATTAACTACGGTACCGGCAAACACTTCACCCTTGTCATTGAAGACCTGGGTCATGCGTCCTTTGCGAGCGAGGATGAATTTCATGGTAAAAATAAAGCGCGCCTTCAATAGCGCGTTCGGCCCCGACGGAGCTTCCCGGCCATTGGTCCGGGGTCCGAAGACGCCGTACATAGCAACTCAGGGACTATACACGGTTCTGTTTCGGGATGCAAATCAGGTACGTGATACCCTAAAGGAGCCAAGCATTCGGCCTGGCAGTGATGGAGGTTTCTCATGCGACACATTGTTCAATGCCAGCCTGCGGCAAGCAGGGCGTGCGCGGGAATCAGCCTGCGCACCGCGTGAGGAGGTGATCCTTTTCTCATGAGGCGGCATGCGGCCCCTCATGTCTCGGGCCCGGCGCATGCGCGCCGGGCCTTACAAATAGAAACATCCTCGCCGAAACGAGGATGCTTTTCTCTACTAATCTTCTCCGTTACAGAAACGGGTCAAAAAGTGGAAGATGTGGTGACCTGTAACGAGACAGGAATCCCATAACATAGTCCTTGGGTATCTCCATGAGACCCATCCGTTTCTTAACCTCATAGCCAAAGATGATAGCCACGAGCTCGCTCAAGTCTTCAACGGCAACACTTTCAGACTGTGAAAGCGGTTGGACTGCGACCAGACGGCACGAAATGATGTGTTTCATCCCTCGTACTGAGCCTGCAAACAGATTGGCTTTGGTCATACGAATCTCCCGCGAGGAAATTCGCCCGGTAACGATACCAGTCAATGTAGCAATCTTGCGGGCAATCAGTTCGTCAGCAAGCGGAACGGAGCCATGCGAATGCGAACCCACCATAAATTCGTGGAGGATGATGCCCGTCTGATCAGCGAGACAGAAAAATGCGCTCTCTATACCAAGCTCTTGAAACTTCTCCTGAAGCGGTTTGTGCTCGACCATACGGCCGAACAAATTTTGGCCCAGGTTTGTGAAGTCCTGAGTAGTTGGTTGAGCAAATGTAGTAACGGACAATGGAAAGAACTTTCTTGCTATATACGGCACCATGCCGCATCAACGGGTTATAGCCTACCTTCAATAAAAACGCAAAAGAAGTCTACTTCTTTGTTTGCTATAGTTCCCTACAGAAAGGAGATCCTGATGACCGGGGCCAAGATTTTAGAATTCCCAAACGAAGGGCGCATAGTCCTACGCGAAGGAGATCCAGATTGGGATGTATTTTCTTTCAGTCCATCCCGAGAGTGCATCGACGAAATCGAGGAGATGGAGCGCCAGAATCAAAAGAACGTCAGAGCACTGCTTCGAAGGAATTTCATTCTGGACTAGATAGAGTCAGCCCCGTCGTGTTAGCGACGGGGCTTCTTGCGTTTGCGCTCTGGTGGAGCATCGTCAGGGGCGGTCGTAAACCTTCCACCCACCTTCTCTCCAGCGATAACGATTCCTTTTTCGTAGCGGTACCGTCTCGCCTTCTTGTTCCAGAGCTTTTTCTTAAGCGGGGGCAGTCTCGTAACTCCCGTTTCTGGCGGCCGAGCATCATGCATGGCCTTTAGAACCACCCCAACTCCGGCAAGACGCTTACGTTCGCGTATCACCTCGTCAGTAGGTTTGCTACTTCTTAGAAAGCCCATGTCTGTCTCCTTCCCTAACAAAGAACAGAGGGTGATCATATACCACAGAGCGTTGAAACAAAATGTACTGCTAGCAGTCTAAGCACAAAGCCCCCACTGCATTCGCAATGGGGGCGCCTCTCGTATTCGATGTATTACCGATACTTCTTTGCTTGATCACTCGTGAGACCAAGACGCTCTGCAAGACCGTCTCGCCTTACCAGCCAAAAAATAACCTGGTTTTCGGATTGTCGAATCCATTCAAACCTATCCGCCAGGCCACCCACACACACTGGGTGGTAGTCCTGATTCCGCCTCAAAGCTTCTCTTGCTTCTTCGACGTTACGATTCGCGATTCTGAGTTCGTGAATCAACTTCCGGCGCTTCTTTGCCCTCAGAAAACGCAGGCACCGTGGCAAAAACATAAAAGACCTCCCTAATTGCTTCAGGGAGCATCCCACACAAATGGAACAAAAGCAAAACCGCCCTTTCGGGCGGCTGTGCTTCTTTCCCTTTCGGGTTAGACCATCTTCACATCAATCGTAACGCCAGAAGGCAGGGTGAGGTTCGTGAGAGCCTCGATAACCTTCGGGTTTGGACTGAGGATGTCGATCAAACGCTTGTGGATGCGCATCTCGAACTGCTCGCGTGCGTCCTTATGGACGAAGGTTGAGCGATTCACGGTCCAGCGCTTGATCTCGGTTGGAAGCGGTACCGGGCCGACGATTTGCGCGTCGAAACGGTTTGCCGTGTCCATGATCTGCTTCACCGAAAGATCCAGGATCTTGTGCTCGTAGGCACGAACGCGGATCCGGAGCTTCGGCTCAGCTGCTGGAGCTGCCTCCTTCTTTACGGTCTTCTTCGCGGTTGTAGCCATAACGAGTAAGAAGTTAGATCGGGTTAGGCAACGATCTTCGTAACCACACCAGCACCCACCGTCTTGCCACCCTCGCGAACCGAGAATCGGAAGTTGTCCTCAAGCGCGATTGGCGCAGTGAGCTTTACCTTGAAGGTAACGGTGTCGCCTGGCATAACCATCT
>JALHML010000022.1 GCA_022844065.1 Minisyncoccota bacterium
CCATGTGAGGATGCCAGCGTAGGTTCGCTCATACGAATCTACGCGCAGCGCCAAGAATGGCGTCGTATTCCCTCCCGCATTTATTACTCCAGTCGTGCTCACCCCTGCGATGTTTCGAAGGAGTATGTCAGGCGCAGGAACCTGTAGTGCTCGAATGAATGCTGCACCACCGGCCGGACTTCTAAGAATTGTTCCGTCTTCCCCGCTTGCGTCCGTAAGGATATATGTAACGAGAACGTTGCCGGGAACAAGCGTACCGTTTGCGGTAGACGCAAACGCACTCATAAGCGCGTTCCCAGTGCCCGAGAGTTCGCGGTATTCGTCCGCAAAGACAATCGATGGAACGGTAAGCGATGCGATCGGCGTATCGCGCATGGTCATAACAAACTGATAGGTGGCGAAGATGCCGCCGCCTGCGAGAGCGAGTAACAAAATGCCAGTTGCTACCGCAACAATTGCCTTAGCGGGACTCTTCTTTGGTGCAGAGAGCACCGCGGCGGTCTTGGTTTGCGAGTCCTGCTCTGCGGCAAGTACCGAGAACGTAGAAGCGTCCTTCGTGTCGATACGATCTGAGAAATCGCTCGAGTATGTATGCATAACGTCTGGGCCCGCGGGTGCAAGTGGGCGCGGCGGCACCGCTTCTTCAATAGGCTCGCGATACGACTCCTTCCCTACCGGAGGAAGTCTTGAAGGTACGGGTTCTGTAAGCGGTGCAAACTGTGGCGCAGGTGCCGGAATGTTGGCCCACTCAGACTTCGGTGTCTCGGGAATAGGAAGTGGCGCTGACGGGGGTACTGAAAAATCAGGTGCGGGAATATCTGGCCACGACTTCTCTTTTGGCGCCTCAACAGGACTTGGTGCTTCGGGTGCAGGAGAATCTTGGATAGACATCTGTGCACTCTCCCCTACCTTCTGGCGAAGGCGCTCGAGGACAGCCGCACGCTCTGCATCGAGAACCTCCAAAGGATTCGGTGCGGGTTCTACAACCGTACTCGCTTCCTGCATGGACGGCAGTGCAATTGGTTCACCTGCCTCACGCTCTTCCCTTGATTGTGGCTTCTCAAAGAATGGCCGCTCTTCAGTTGCAAGGGTGACGCCAGCAACGGTCTCCTCCTTGGTGGGTGTCTTTTTAACGGGCGCTTGCACGGGCGGACTTTTGGAAAGCGTGGCCATGTCTTTGGCCATGGTGCGGATGTATTTCGAACGATCCTCAAGCGCAACCGTGATGTTCTCTGCGGTTTCAGCAGGAGTGGGAGTTGCCGCGGGCTCCTTCTTTGGATCGTTGAGTGGTGGCATGATGTTCTCTTGATTATACCCGGGCCTCGCACCATGAAGAGGTGTATGCGTGTATAGAAAAGACCGCAACACAATGTTGCGGTCTTTTCAGCGGAATCGAATCTCTATCGGTGTCCGATGATGAACTTCTTTGGGTCCTCACACATGTCCGTAAACGCGTGTGCAGCTTCCTTAAGTTTCTGCGAGGAAGATTTCCCGAAGGAGATAACTTCCACCTGGCAACCTTGGTTCATATCCAAGTACTCAATAAGAGGTACGAAATCCCCGTCCCCGCTCGCGATAATAACAGTGTCGAGCTTGGGAGCTAGTTTAACGGCGTCTATGGCGAGGCCCACATCCCAGTCGGCTTTCTTTGCGCCGTCT
Organism: Minisyncoccota bacterium; assembly: GCA_022844065.1. GTDB lineage: Bacteria > Patescibacteriota > Minisyncoccia > Phycocordibacterales > Phycocordibacteraceae > C7867-001. The sequence goes on from JALHML010000022.1 coordinate 1,660, forward strand.
GAGAAGATCTGGAGACCTTTCACCTTCGTCTCAATGCCGATCTTGGTGAGGGCATCGAAGAAGGCACCCTCGTCGCCACCTTCGGTAGAAATAACGTAGGCGATGGCGCGAACAAGAATGCGGTCCCCCACGGCCTCTTCGAGGACCTTGGCGAAGTTAACGCGGGACTTATAAAGATGTTTAGCGCTGTGGTAGAGGTTCTGCGTGTCGATGAAAACTCCTACTCGTTGCGCCGGATGCTTGATAACAGGCATAACGGTTCAGTATTAAAACGGTGTAATAAGGCTCAGAGGAGCCTGTGTGTATTCTAGCACCTGCTTAGAACGAGAAACGCGGGCCTCTGCCCGCTGTTTCCTACTTCTTCAAACCGAGTTTCTTCACGACTGCGCTGTAGCGGCGCTTGTCGTTTTTCTCAAGGTAGCGAAGGTGGGTACGGCGATCAGCAACCATCTGAAGAAGACCACGGCGGGAGTGGAAATCCTTCTTGTTCTTCTTAAGATGAGTCGTAAGCTCGTCAATCTTGCGGCTTAGGATCGCAACCTGGACGTCGGCGGAGCCGGTATCTTCAGGGTGACGTGCAATATCCTTAATAACCGCGGTCTTTACTCGTTTCGTTAGCATTGCTTGTACCTTACCACACCTTGATTAAAAACGCAAGTGTTTCCTAGTGGGGCGGCCTAGGCGCTCAGGAATATTGTGCGAACCTCCATGCTACTCTTTTTATATGGATGCGGTACAGATGAAGCGCCAATTTCTTGAGTATCTTGAGATCGAGCGTGGTAGAGCGGTAAAAACCATTGAAAACTATGATCATTACCTCTCTCGATTCTTTGAATACGCACAAATTAAGGATACGGGCGCGATAACTGAGGAGAAGGTTCGTGAGTTCAGGCTATGGCTTAATCGCCAGCCAGGGACCAACAAGGACTCGATGAAGCGTCGGACGCAGAATTACTACCTCATAGCGCTCCGTGCATACCTTAAATTCCTTAGAAAGCGTGATATTCCCTCGCTTTCTCCGGAGAAGATAGAACTCGCAAAGGTTCCGGAGCGTCATTTGGACCTTATTTCCCCGCTTGAGCTCGACCGCCTCCTTAAAGCAACCGATGGCGAGGACGAGAAAGCGCTTCGCGACAAGGCGATTCTTGAGATGCTCTTCTCAACAGGGCTCCGCGTTTCTGAGCTTTGCTCACTCGATTCAGACCTCGATCTTTCCCGCGACGACTTCCCTATTCGCGGAAAGGGCGACAAGGTGCGCGTGGTCTTCCTTTCAGACGCTGCAAAAGCCGCTACAAGAGCCTATCTAAAGGCTCGCACGGATATGGAGCCGGCATTGTTTGTGAGTGCGGTAAGAAAGACCGAGACCAAAAAGCGTATTCCGACCCGTCTCACTCCCCGTTCCATTGAGCTTCTCATAAAAACGTATGCTACGAAGGCCGGCATTACGAAGAAAGTAACGCCGCACGTTATGCGCCACTCTTTTGCAACTGATCTCCTCTCAAACGGTGCAGATATACGCTCTGTGCAGGCGCTCCTTGGCCACGCATCTATCAATACGACGCAGATCTATACGCATGTTACCGACTCACATTTAAGAGAGGTGCATAAGAAGTTTCATTCCAAGCGTGCATAGTTGGTAGACTAGGGATCGAAGCTTTGGTCGGTATACAATACCCGCATGAAAATCGTCTCCTGGAACGTAAACGGTATCCGTGCCGTACACAAAAAGGGCCTATTTGAGCCTTTTGTAAAACAATTGAAGCCAGACATCATTTGTCTTCAAGAGACAAAAGCAGAGCAGCATCAATCCCCGGTTGATCTCATGGAGTACGAGGAATACTGGCATTCCGCGAAGAATCGAAAGGGCTACAGTGGCACCGCCATATTCACTAAGCAGGTTCCCGAGGACGTGCTCTTTGGTATGCCTGAGGATATAGCCAAGGAATACGGCCTTTCCGGCGACGAGTACGGAGACCCGAATGAGGAGGGGCGCATTATAGCGGCCGATATGGGTCAGTTCTGGGTTGTCTCGGTCTATACCCCCAACTCCAAGGAAGACCTCTCCAGACTTAGTCTTCGCCACGACAAATGGGACCCTGCTTTCCTTACCTATATGAAACGGCTTGAAGAGGAGAAACCCGTTATTTTCTGCGGTGATTTGAACGTCGCGCATACATCAGACGATCTCGCAAACCCTAAAGCAAACGAGGGCGGGCACGGGTATACCAAGGAAGAGCGAGCAGGTATTGATCAGATCCAGGAAGCCGGATTCGTTGATACGTTCCGAATGTTCACAGAGGGCAACGGCCACTACTCCTGGTGGAGTCCGTTTAGGATGGCGCGTGACCGCAATGTGGGTTGGCGCATCGACTACGTCTTCGTTTCGAAGAAGCTGGCGGCAAAAGTTAAGGGCGCAGAGATCCATGCGGACATCTACGGATCTGACCACTGCCCTGTGTCCATTACGCTCTAAAGGACACCATAAAAGACATGTTATCCACTCTATCCACATAGTTGTCCTTTACTCTGTCTTTTAGAAGAGTATTATCTATACAGACCTGAGGGGGTTGGGCAGAGCTCGAGAGAGACACGCCACCTCCTAAGGGTGGCGATGTTCTTTGCGAGCTCTTTGTGCCCTATCAGGTGCAAGTAACGTGTGGCATGTTAGCTGTCCAACGACGAGGCGTATCCTCTCTATACCGACTGGGTCCGGCATAAACTAGTTCCACGTGAAAGGCACACCATCAGTTCGTTTGTCCTGTTATGTCCATACTCTCTTGGCGGGAACCATCCAAAGCCCCTTCCCCAACCTTTCCCGCCGCCTTGGACGCATTACAGAAGAGACCGCCTTTCCTGGCGGTCTTCTGCTATATAGCCATATTTCACATGAAACACCACAAAAGCCCGTATATACGGGCCTTTGTGCTTTAAACTGGTAGTTCCACGTGAAAACCTACCCTACATGGTGCTTTTCAAGGATTTCCTTGATCTCTCGTTCCTCCTCGTCTTCCCTCCTCTTTTTGCCTGAATCCCCTAGCGTCTTAAGATCCGCCTCAGGTAGCGCCAGGAGCTCGAGAGTCCGGGTGTCCAAGTACTCCTCAGCATTCCTCTTTGGATCTTCGAGGACCTCCTCAAGGAGCGCATGGAGGACAAAACCAATTTTTGGACCTGGTTGCACGTGGAACTTCTCTATTAGCCGTGAACCGTCTGTTTTAAGCATTCCTACAGATATCGGATCTCGAAGCGCTTCCTCAACCATGGCTTTATACCTGCGGAAACGGAACGGCTGCTCTTTAGGTCTGCCTGTCCCAATGCGATCACAGATGCGGAGATCAAGAAGATCGTAGATATTTTCCTCCCCAACATTCCTAATCATACGGCGAACAGCCGAAAGGGTAATCTGGTCTGGATCGGAGAAGAACATGTGCCAACGCACCAACTTGGTCACTCTTTCAATAGTTTCACGTGAAAACTTGAGGTCCTCTAGAGCCTTTCGGGTTACACGTGAACCAACTACCTCGTGCCCATGGAAGGTCCAATCTTTCTTTTCGTCAGACCAGCGCCTGGTTTCTGGCTTAGATACGTCATGGAATACCGCAGCGAGCCGTATATCCTGGCTCCAGCCCTTATCAGCTGCGTGCTGGAGTGCGCGCATAAGGTGTCCGAATACGTCGTAGCTATGTGCTTGGTTCTGATCTACACCTACTCCTCGGGTCAGATCCGGGGCGATATAGCTAAGTATTTCAAGCTGCTGAGCCAGTACAAGCGCCATCATAGGCTGGCTGGAGTTTAAGATACGCAAAAACTCGTCCCGGATTCTTTCACGTGAAATGTGTGCCAAATTCGGACCTTTCTCCTTAATGGCAGCAGCGGTGTCGGTATCGAGCGCGAACTCTAGTTCTGCCACGAGACGAACCGCACGCATGAGACGCAGAGCGTCCTCCTCAAACCGGTCAGTAGGTACGCCAACTGTCCTTAAGACCTGAGACTCAATGTCCTTTTGTCCTTGATAGGGGTCTATTAATTGTCCTTTAGATGGATCAAGGGCAATGGCGTTGATTGTGAAGTCGCGACGCGCGAGATCTTCTTCTAAGTTATCCCCAAACGATACAGCATCCGGACGACGCTTATCAGAGTATCCGGTTTCGGTGCGATAGGGAGTAACCTCAATGATTGCGAGGGTGCTGTCTTCGCTTCCGGTCTTCACGCCTACGGTTCCAAAATCATTCTCGTAAAACGAATCAGGGAATACTGCCTGGATCTGCTCAGGCTTTGCGTTGGTGGTTACGTCCCAGTCCTTAGGGGTGCGGTTAAGAAGGAGATCACGGACGCATCCACCCACTAGATATGCCTCGTACCCAGCGTCCTGGAGGGCTTTAGTGACGCCGGACACCTCAAGTGGAACAGGGAACTTCATTAGGAAAATACTAGTACGCTGATGGTCATTCTCCTAGCTTCCAGGTAGTATCACTAGGACGCTCCTGTGGTGAAATGGATATCATTACTGACTTCGGATCAGTCGTTCCAGGTTCGAGTCCTGGCGGGAGCACACTATGAAAGAGGGAAGAGAGGCACTACACAAGGCAGCACTAGCATACGGTACGCCGGTCTATGTCTACGAGCAGCAGGTGATAGAAGCGCAGTGTCAAAAACTTCAGCGACACTTCCCGAACGTCGCACTGCGCTACGCAATGAAGGCGAATAGCAATCCTAAGATTCTTGGGATTATTCGCAAGCAGGGAATAGGGGTAGAGGCAGTTAGTCTTGGGGAACTCGCACTTGCGAAGCTCGTTGGATTCAAGACGAAGGACACAAGCTTTACGTGTGCGAGCCTTACTGAAACAGAGCTCACTACGGCAGCAGCGTCAGGCGCCCGCATACATCTCGATTCTCTTACGCAGCTCGAAGTGTGGGGAAGGAAAGCGCTCGGTAGGGAAGTATCCCTGCGTCTTAATCAAGGTATCGGGGCAGGGCATCATGCGCATGTCATAACAGGCGGTCCGCATAGTAAATTCGGTATCACGCTCGACGATATTCCAGAAGCGCTACAGATTGCAGACAAGTACGGTATCACCATCGTCGGTATACAACAGCACATAGGATCAAACGTCCTTGATGCTGGTGTCTTCCTTAGGTCAGTGCGAGTGCTCCTGCAAACAGCAAAGAAGTTTCCGAATCTTATACACATCGATTTTGGCGGAGGACTTGGTATACCGTACGCGCCAGGAGAAACCCAGCTTGATTTGAAGAGGGTGGCGATGGAGTTCAAAATCCTTACCAACGCTTTCAAGAAATCTATCGGACACGAAGTGTCGTTTGCAATGGAGCCTGGCCGATTCATTGTGGCAGAGAGCGGTTCCTTGCTCGTGTCTGTAGTTGATCAAAAGAATACAAGCGAGCATCAATTTGTCGGTGTTAACTCCGGGTTCAACCAGTTGATACGACATGCCATGTATGGCTCATATCATCCTATAGAGAACCTTTCTCGTACTCGAGGACACAAAGCTTCTATCACAGTCGCAGGGAACGTGTGCGAGTCAGGAGACATCTTCGCCGTTGATCGCTTGATGGTACGTCCTGAGCTCGGTGACGTACTCGCCATACGGAACGCTGGAGCATATGGATTCTCTATGGCAAGCAACTTCAACATGCACGCGCTCCCGCGCGAGATCTTGGTCTCGGGTGCCGGAAGGTTGAAAGACATCTCGTTCGTTCCGTCCGAGTACGCCTGCTAAAATACTGGAACGTGCGGCACTCCGTGTGCTATGATGCCCCTCGTAGCGGATATGGTTTAGTGGTAAAACGCGTCCTTGCCAAGGACGAGTCGGGAGTTCGATTCTCCCTATCCGCACCAAGCATGAGAAAGCGAAAGACAGCTTAATCCGCTGTCTTTCGTGTTTGGGACAACAGGGGATAAAGGTGTTAACACTGGGGATAAAGGACATAGGACAAATGTGAAGAAATCTTCATGGTCCTAAAAATACCCTTATTCTTATTAGGTTTTGTATAAGT
>JALHML010000023.1 GCA_022844065.1 Minisyncoccota bacterium
TATGGCACATCAATCAGAAGAGATAGAGCACAAGAAGTTCGTAGACTACAAGGACGTACAGTACCTTCGTATGTTCATGAACCCACATGCGAAGATTCTTGCGAAGAAGCGTACCAACGTTCAGGCTAGTCGCCAGCGCGAGATCGCTCTCGCAATAAAGCGCGCACGCTACATGGCGCTTCTTCCATACCTCGCCGCATAACAAAGAGGATAGAAAAGGCCCGCACAAGCGGGCCTTTTCTTTATGAAGACAGACACTTTTTGAGTTATCAACTATGAGAACTAGACTCAGCATGGTTACATGAGTAGGCGACGCGATGGGGCGTCGCATTTGTTGTTCCTTCTCAGGGGTATTAATGTCTATAAAAAATAAGAAACTAATGAGCTTTGAACGAAAGCTCATCATTCTTTTAGCTGGGATGACTCTTTTTGTGTTTACATCAAAAGATCCAGCAGATAGTCCTAGGAAATCGTTTCCTGCCCCTGGTACATTAATAAGCGCCTCCTGGTCGAGCGCCCCTTAACAGGGCACTGACCAAACGTGCGCAGAATGCGCGCGAAACGCCTCCTTTTTAAAGGGGGCGTTGTTGGTGTAAATGGTTACGCCTTCTCGACGCGCTCAACGTATTCTCCAGTATCGGTGTTGATTCGAAGAATGTCGCCTTCGTTAATAAAGAGGGGAGTGGTTATGGAAGCACCGCTCTCAAGTACCACTTTCTTGTCTCCGCCGGTGGCGGTGTCGCCCCGAACTGCAGGAGGTGCCTCTTTAACCTTAAGCTCCACCTTGATCGGGATGGCAATTGTCATAGGGTTGTCATTGTAGAGAAGCACTTCAACCGGTGCGTTCTGCACAAGCCACTGTACCTTCTCGTGTACAGCGTTCTCAGGGAACGCGAAACGATTCTTTGGGTTTCCTGACTCTGCAAACCACGATTCGCCGCGATTCGTATAAAGGTACGTCGCCTGCATCTTGCCAATGTCTGCTTCAGGTACCGTCTCTGACTGGTGAAATGAGATCTCGAGTACTTTCCCGGAGATGAGGTGCTTCAGTTTCGTCTGATTTACTGGCTTTCTTTGCTGCATGCGAAATACATGGGAGGAGAGGACTTCGTACGGCTCGTTGTTGTAAACGATAACCTTCTTCTGAGTAATCTCGTTGTAGGAAAGGATTGCCATAGGGAATGTAACGAGGAGAGCCTTCAGCGCGTTATAAAAAATGCCGGGCTCCCGGATAGGGGGTATGATACAGGACACCATGCCGGAAGCAACCATACCCCCGGAGTTGTCGGACGAAGAGATCCTACGCGCCTGCCGCAAGGACCCAGAAGTCTTTGCTCTGCTTGTTGCCCGGTACGAGGCCGCCTTTCTACGGAAGGCCCGCTCGATTGTCTGGTCGCCCGAGGACGCGGAGGAAGTAGTGCAGGACGCGTTTACCCGCATCTACCTCTACGCTGACCGCTACGAGGCAATGGAGGGCGCCTCGTTCTCATCTTGGGGTTACATGATCCTCACCAGACTTGCGTTCACCCGATATAAAAAACTGAAGACCAAGAACGCGCGATTCACAGATCTTGATCCAGAGACGTATGAGCGACTTCCAGAAGAGGGCACCTTCCTCGAGGATCTGACAATTAGAGACGAGGTGCTCATGGCCCTAGCCAAGCTTCCAGAAGCAGCGCAACGAGTGCTCTCCCTGCAGTTTCTTGAAGGAAAGACTCAAGAAGAGATTGCACATAGCGAGGGAAGCACGGTACCGGCCGTTAAGACCCGAGTACATCGCGCGAAGAAATTACTAAAAGACGCGTTAGAAGAGAATGCAAAACCCTATGACTCCTAATTCATCCGTTTCTCGTACTGTTATGCGTCGCGTGCGCATACTTTATGGCATACGTGCTGCAACTCCGGTGTTCGCAGCGAGCTTCCTTTTTGTACTTGCCCTCTGGGGTATTGGCAGGGAAGTGTGGGTAGCGAAAGTGTTCGAGAATATGTCGTCCTATGCTGATGTAACCGGCATGCTCAGCTTCCTCGCAAGCGCGTTTCTGAATACGGACATTGTTGTCCAGGCGCTTTCTATTCTCGCCCTGGGAGCTCTTATTTGGCTTGCGCGCAGCTTTGCGATCGCTATAGGGGAATCGCTGTCGATGCGGCGCATCTAAGACAAAAGGATCGCGATTGTGTCGCGACCCTTTTGTCATATATGCTCTAATCTTGCGCTAGTTTTTCTCGAATCTGCTTCAAGATTTCATTTGCAATAGGCTTGTTCTCTCTGAGGAATGTGCGTGTTGCATCATACCCGCGACCAATAGAGTTCTCCTTATACTTGTAGCTTGAACCGGACTTCTGAAGAATGTCGTACTTCTCTCCAAGTGCAATGATTTCGCCCTCTCTTGAGATGCCTTCGTTGTAGAGAAGATCGAACTCCGTGGTTTTGAAAGGTGCTGCTACTTTGTTCTTTACCACCTTCACACGGACCCTTCCACCCACGATTTCTTCGCCCTTTTTGATTTGCGCAATACGTCTAATATCGAGACGGACAGAGGTATAGAACTTGAGGGCCTTTCCGCCGGTTGTTGTCTCTGGGTTTCCAAACATCACTCCAATCTGCATGCGGATCTGATTGATGAAGATGATGATGGTGTTCGATTTTGCAGTGATTGCGGTCAGCTTCCTGAGTGCCTGACTCATGAGACGGGCTTGCTTACCCATCTGTGCGGATCCCATGTCGCCCTCAATCTCATCTTTGGGGGTAAGGGCCGCGACTGAGTCAACAACGATGACGTCGATGGAGTTTGCACGAACCAAGGACTCGACGATTTCGAGTGCCTGCTCGCCGGTGTCTGGCTGTGAGATAAGGAGCTCGGGAAGTTTTACACCAATCTTTCGTGCATATTCAGGATCAAGCGCGTGTTCAGCGTCGACGAACGCGCAGATACCACCTTTCTTCTGTGCCTCAGCAATTACATGCAGTGCGAGCGTCGTCTTTCCAGAGGACTCAGGGCCGAATATCTCGATGATGCGGCCGCGGGGGAGTCCGCCGACACCAAGTGCAGCATCAAGACCAAGGGAGCCTGTAGGAATCGATTCGATTGCTGCTACCTTGCCGCTGCCATAGGTCATGATCGACTCGTCGCCGAACTTGGTCTGGATCTCCTTGATGGCGAGATCAATAGCGCGCTGCTTAGTATCAGCGGCACTTGCTCCCTCAACTACCTCGCTAGACGCAAGGGTCTTTGGGGCTTTTTTGGCTGGTTTCTTTGCAGGCATGGTAGGAAAAGTTAATTAACGAATACGGATCGCCGTTCGGTTATCTCGCGCCCGAACCGATCGGTTGCGGTTAGGGATAGTATAGCGCCTCCAGAAGGAAGGGTAATGAATGCACTGAAGTTGCCAGATTCGTCCATAAGGAGCGGTGCTCCATTAAGCCAGAGTGTTTTAGTGTGCAACGCTCGTCCTTCAATGTACGCGTGCCCGTCTTCAAGAGTCTCTTCATTAGGAGAATGGATAGCAATTTGTGGGCCTGTGAGTAGTGGCCACGCCGCCACTGCGCCATACGCGAGGAGTGCAAGCAGGAATAGGGCAGCGATAGAGCGTGTAGGCATAGCTATAGTTCGTCTTCGTCGGTACTTGTTGCTCCGCCAGTGCTCAAGATTTCGCGAGGTCGAGAACCGTCAGCGGGGCCGATGACACCTTTCTCCTCGAGAAGGTCCATAAGGCGTGCGGCACGAGAGTAGCCGATACGCAGTTTGCGCTGGAGGTAGGAAGTAGAGGCACGGCCGGCTTCTTCAACAGCTTCACGGGCTTGTCCGTAGAGGTCGTCGTCTACATCGTCGTCTTCTCCTGCGAGCATAATCGCATCGTTTGCTTCGTGAACACCGGCTCCTCCGGTGCCCGTACCAAGATCAAGGCTTGAGAGGGAACCAGCATTATGTGCTTTCAAGAAACTCACCACCTTCTTCACCTCTTGCTCGCTAATGTACGCAGTTTGAAGGCGAACTGGTTTCTGCATATCTGCCGACTGGTAGAGCATGTCGCCGGCGCCAAGAAGGAGCTCTGCACCGGAAGCGTCGAGGATGGTGCGCGAGTCGATCTGGCTCGCTACCTGAAGCGCGAGACGGGTAGGGACGTTCGCCTTGATGAGACCGGTAATGACGTTAACCGAAGGACGCTGGGTCGAGAGGATCAGGTGGATACCGACCGCACGGGACATCTGTGCAAGCCTGACGATGGCACTCTCAAGTTCACGCGGGTAGCTCTGCATGATGTCGGCGAGCTCGTCGATAACAATCACGACGTACGGCATGGCCTCAGGGATCTCTTTCGCTTTACGCTTCTTCGCAGGCTCAACGACAGTCGTGTGATAGGACTCAATGTCGCGAACTTGGCGGTCCTCGAGAATGGTGTATCGACGTTCCATCTCCTTTGCTGCCCATTTAAGAGCAAAGATAGCCTTCTTAGGGTCGGTGATAACCGGTGTGAGGAGGTGGGGGATACCGTTATAGAGCGTAAGTTCAACACGCTTCGGATCAATCATGATGAAGCGAAGCTGGTTCGGGCCGTTCCTGAAGAGGAGGGAGGTAATAACTGCGTGGATAGCCACCGACTTTCCGGATCCGGTTGCGCCTGCAATAAGGCCGTGGGGCATCTTTGCGACGTTTACATAATGCGGAGTTCCGGTGATGTCACGACCAACGGCGGCCAGGAGTGGTTTCTTTGATGAGGACCATTCGGCAGCGCCAATAACACCTCCGAGGCCAACCATTGCCTTGGATGCGTTCGGGACCTCGATACCAACCAAAGACTTGCCTGGGATAGGGGCTTCGATACGAACTGGGTGTGCGGCCAGTGCAAGCTCAAGATTTGTCTGAAGCCCAACGATTTTCTGGAGGCGGACACCCTCAGCTGGCTTAATTGCGTACCGGGTAACGGTAGGACCGACCGAGACTTCGTCCATTTCTACGGAAATACCGAAGTTCTGGAAGGTGCGCTTAATAATGTTCGCATTCGCTTTGATGTCCCCGACACCTGGCTTTCCTTTATCTTCTCCAAGAAGGGAGAGGGGAGGTGCCTCGTACTCTGCGTCAAAGTTTGGGATAGAGGGGTCGGTGCTTACGGACGAAGCTTGGTTGAACATAGTTACGACCGGTTCTTTCTCAGGAGCTTCTTCGTCTTCGGTAGCAGGTTCCTCATCGTTCTCCTCAATCTCTTGTTCCTCATCGTCTGCAGCCTTCTTCTCAGAAAGCCGAGGAAGCTTTATGGAAGCAATCTTGTTGCTCGCCGCATCGGCTGCTTCCTTTAATACGCGTAGAAGAGCAACGACGTCGGTGGCGATGATGAGTCCAATCGCGATACTCGCGAGCAGGATGATAACTGCTCCTGCAACACCAAAGAGTTCCGCGGCAGCATGCCCAAGAGAGGTACCAGCGACACCCCCAAGAGCGTCCGTGATGATGCCGAGGAAGGTGAGGGTGGCGATGATGATGAGCACGATACCGGCTGCGGTGAGGGGAGCGAGGAACGACCGCTCAAGCATGACTGAGAGACCTACACCTATAAGGAGTACCGGCAAAAGAAAAGCCGCGACACCGATCACGCTGAAACCAAACCCAAAGATGGCGGTCCCAGCGAGACCAGCAAGACCAAGGCAAGCCAGTGCAAAGATAAGACCGAAAGCTATAAGCACAATGCCCGTCGTCCATTTGGCGAGAGCTCGATAGTTGTCCGCATCGCGGCGCTTCCGGCGCTTTTTCATATACGTATTCTAGCACCGTGCTAGATTCGGTGCGTTTCAAAAGCCTTTTATCTACTTGTCTAATAACATTGTTGCGAGGATGTCCTATGAGACATATACTGACCTTGACGCAATAAAGGACATCATGAGCGATAAAGGACAGAACAGGGATTCGCATGCGATGAAGGCATACAAAAATAATGCTGACTTTAGTGATTTTGTCCTTGATAAACCAATATTTTCAGGAGTATTTGAAAAGGACATCAGACGCATATATCTATACAAGAAGGCTGAGCGACTTGCGAAAGCCATCTACCTAATCAGTCCAGCATTTGCAGAGTCACCCGCGTTAAAGGATCGGATTGAGCGCATCGCGCTTAGTCTCGTCGATGCTTCCGTACTTCCTCCAACCACATCTCGCGACGCACTCTCGCGTGAGCTCCTCGCTCTCTCAAGTATTCTTTCGATCGCGCGCTCTGGAAACATACTATCCAGCATGAACGCAGATCTCATTGTGCGAGAAGCCCATCTCCTGCTTTCAGAGATCGTAAGCTATGAGGAACCTCGTCTGATGCTCGATGAGATTCCATCTCTCGCGTCACTTGCGAAAGCATCTGCAGTGAACGAATCACGTGAGCGAAGCAGTCTCCGATCGGTTGCGCGTGTTACGTATGATTCGGATCTTGATGCGTATGACAGTGCTGAGGATAAAGGACATTCAAAAGGACACGTAAAGGACACAGCCAAAGCAGCCGCATCTTCAGCACAAAAGGGAAGTGCAAGTGGAGATCGTCGAGAGAGTATCCTCGCTGTTCTGCGCTCGAAGGGTCCTTCCTATATAAAGGATATCTCCATGATTGTGCGGGACGTAAGCGAGAAGACTATACAGCGAGAATTATCCAGTTTAGTCGCTGAAGGGGTTGTGAAGAGGAAAGGGGATCGCCGATGGACTACCTACGAGATGGCCTAGTCTTGTATGAAGGCTTCATTGACGAAAGTGTCAAAAAAGCTTATTATACTTTTGTGGTAATCGCTGGGAGCCAAACGTTCTAAAAACGGCCGGAAACGGCCTGTTTTGCGTTTAGTTAAAACACGGTTATCCACAACGTTTTTACAGGGTCTATGGCTTGTATCTCTGTATACTAGGTATACGCCCGCGTGTTCGGACTTGATCCGAACCGCGGGATTCTGAAACGGCTGATACGACCCTGAACGAAGGGATCCTTGATAAAGGAATAGTGAACAAAGTCCTGCGGTGTAAGAACCTGCAGGCACACCCGTCTTCATGAACAGACGGGTGCCTGAAACGGATGCTTTTGATAGAAATGGATGAACGCTTGAATGAATGACCATTCGCCAACTAGCCGATGGGACGCTCGTCGATAGTGCGCCCTGTCGGATAGTGTGAACCGTTCGAAAACTCACTCCCTTCCTCTCGGGGAGGGGAGGAGATTACAAAGAGAGATTAAAGGTGCGTACGCGATACGAAATTATTACTAGACGTACCGCGCACGTACTTCAACTACTTACAAAAATATGATTGCAACTAGCAACACAATGATCGCGAAGATCTTCGCAGCTCTTGCTGTCGCAGGACTCGTTCTTGGTTCGTTTGCAGCACTTGCTCCAGTAGCAGGCGCTCAGACCACCACGACTACGACTTCCAGCGGAAGCACGACTACGGCGCTTACCTTCTCGAACGACCTTACGATTGGAGCAACTGGAGTCGCGGTTACGTCTCTCCAGACTTTCCTCATCGCTAAGGGCTTCAGCATCCCAGCAGGTGCAACCGGATACTTCGGTTCACAGACTAAGGCAGCTGTCGCAGCTTATCAGTCTG
>JALHML010000024.1 GCA_022844065.1 Minisyncoccota bacterium
GCAAAGCCTCCCTTCATAGCGTCAGTTGAGCGTGCGGTAACCTGCGTAAAGGTAGCGCCACCCTTAAGCCCCGGAAGGGTGAAGGTAGTCGGACCCACGTTATAACTTTCTCCGGCAGCATCCGCGTAGACGGTTGTTACAAGAGTACCCGGAGCGCCTCCCTTACTAGCAGGGACCGTTACAGAGTCACGGATCCTGAAAATCAAACCGTCCGGCGTCTCAAAACGAGTGTTTTTAATGAGTTGCTGAGGCACTGTCTGCTTATTCTCGATAGTGAGCGTACCCTGGGCAGACTGATTCACGGTCTCCGTGCCCTCGCTCTCAACGTCAACGCTCGCTACCTTCTCAACGGTAAGTATCTCGAACGGGAGATCGCCCGCTGAACCCGTTGCAAGGAACTCGCCTGCGACGGCAGTTTGATTCTCAGTTGCCGCTACGTTTACCTCAGCACCAGAGAACGCGAACAAGGCTCCAATTGAGCCAAGGATAATTATGGCAGCCACAATTGCCGTTCCAACCGGGAACGAACGCTTTGATCGCGGTGGTAGAGGTCGTGCATAGCTTGGACGTTCAAGCGGAGGTGGCGGGGGCACCGGAGACGATGTATACGCTGGTGCGTCCTCACTACCTTCCATAGCACGTCGGCGCGATGGCGGGATGATGTCATTCAGATTCTTTTGCATATCTACGTAGAAAAGCCTCGATATGAGTAGTACCGCCTAAGTATACACCCAGATACGCGTCGCTGAGCTTCGTGCGGGTATAACAGTCTAAATCGATTCGGGAGGTGCCTCAGGAAGATTCCTGCCCCGCGCGGCATAGAGCGCAAGAAGCGCGAGGAACAAGTCTCCATCCCCAAGTCCCCTTGTCTTAACTCTCGTCGCGAGATGCGACGGCGTTATTGGTATAACGGACAACGGTTCGTCCGAGAGCCACAACGAACGGAGTCTACTCTTCTCTAACGTTCGCTTTAGATAATCACGCGCGTCAGTGTCCGCAAGAAGAAGAAGGGTGCGTGGAAGTGCCTGAACGGCAGCGACGCTCGAGAACGCGCCATGCAAGCCGTCGAGCCATATGCGCTCTGCTTCCTCTGATTCCTTAGCAAAGGATTCGTTGGCAACCGGATCGATCATATCAACTGCTGATAGGTGTGCCCGCTGCCCTGCTTTCTTTGCGGCTATAAGAAGGTCCTGGGTGCCGTACGCAACGCTTCTGACCTCTACAAGAAGTCCTCGCTTTATAAAGGCCGCGTCAGTGCCCGTTCCCGACACATCCAGCACCACAAAATCCTTCTGGTGCGGGTATAGGTCCCTAAACACGGTATATGCGACAGGCGCAAAGGCCGTTAGCTCAATCTCGTTTGTATGAAATGCTTTCCGCAACGAGGACTCTATGGCATGTGCTGCCTCCTTTTCGAGCGTAGAGGCGAGAATAACGAGTTCTGCACGCGTTACGCGCTTTCCAAAGGGATTCGGTGTCTCGTAGCCGTTGAGGATCGTTGCAACAACCGTGTGGCCAGAACTTACGCGATCCTTAGGCACAACGGCTGTCTTCTTAATAGCGTCTGTAAGGTGCGCATGCGAGAAGGTGAACGCGTTCCTCTGCTGAATGTTTGTTGTTGAGACAAGGGTTTCCTGCCACGGAGCTGCTACTGATACAAGTACTTTCTCGACACCCCCGCTCCCGGTCTCACGCCTTAACGCAGGAGCCCCTTCCTCAATTAGGAGACGCTCGAGGAAGGAAAGCGAGCGCAGCATGCCGTCCCTGATGGTCTCGCCTTCGCGCGTTTCAATGTCAACACGGGCAGTGTAGTAGATAATAGGTGACTTCCCTTCTTCATAATGCACGTAGGCCCCACCCACGGAGGCTGAGCCAATGTCTATAAGCGCGACAGAACGCGCTTTCTTCTTGTTGAAGGAAAAAAGACCCATAGAACGGAGTATACCAGCTGCTCTTCACGCTAGCTTTACACATAGGTGTCTATAGTTATCCCATTACTCTTATATTCAAAAATCTATGGCTGATAATCCAGATCTAAACAACAGAGCAGAAGACCACGCAGAGTGGTGGGAAGGCGTGAAGAAGGAGCAGGCTGCTCGCTCCGAAAAGCTTGATGCGGAGAAGCGTCTTGAGAACAACAAGATGCTTGAGGACTTCGGCGAGGAAGTGGATGCAGCCGGAGATTGGGTTGAAGCGGACTGGGATCAGTTCAAGGCTCGCGTTCAGCAATGGACAAACAAGGCAGAGGTTAAGATTGACGACGCTATCTAATGATAACTGACGCCAAAGAAAGAGCCCCTAGCTAGGGGCTCTTTCTTCCTTATGCTGGGAGACTAGGAATCAAACCTACTCCAACACCCCCTTAATCCTGCGAACCCCGCTCGCAACAGCCTCTTCCTTCTGAATACGGAACTTCCGTCCGTCTGCATGTATCTCGCTCGTATTCGCTACATGGGGCCCTCCACAGAACTCAAGAGAAAAGGCATTTGGAATATCCGGTGTCTCTTCCGTTGCGTGTATTGGTCCAACAGAATACACAGACACCATGTCCGGATACTTAACGCCGAACTCCATCTCTGCACCGAGCTTCTCAGCCTCTTCGCGTGCCATAACCGTACGCGTAACCGGAAGATCCTGGTATATAACCTCGTTCACAATCCTTTCAACCTCAGCTTTCTGTTCGTCCGTCATCTTAGTTGGGGATGCAAAGTCTATACGGAGACGCTCAGAAGTTATGTTTGAACCGCGTTGCTTAACCTCAGAACCTAGCACCATCTGAAGTGCCTTAAGGAGAATATGGTGCGTTGTGTGATACCGGACCGTCTGTTCTGCATGGTCTGCGAGCCCGCCCGCGAAGCGCTGCGCTCCTCCTGCTCTCGAGGTTTCCTGATGCTTCTTCATAAGCTCAAGTACACCAGCGAGGTCTATCTCAATCTCGCGCTCGTTTGCAATCTCTTCAGTTAGCTCAACAGGGAAGCCGTAGGAGGTAAACAGGGTAAACACATCCTCTGGAGTAACGGTGTCCTTTGCAACCAACTTCTCAAGCTCACGCATGCCGCTCGTAAGAGTTTTGCGGAATTTCTCTTCCTCTTTCTCAATCTCCTCTGCAATCTTCAGAGCGTTCGCAAGCACGTGTGGGTACTGGTCCGCATAGGCCTGTCCATATCCTTTCGCAACATCAGCGAGCACGGCGTCCTTGATTCCAAGACGATCTGATTCACGTATCGCACGCCGCAGGAGTCGGCGAAGCACGTAGCCAGCTTCTGTGTTAGACGGGAGAATGCCCTCTGCGAGTATGAACGTACTTGCGCGCATATGGTCGAGAATGATGCGGAATGCCCGTGTCGTTGCCTCGTCTTCCCCATACTTCTTTCCAGAGCGCTCTTCTATAACCGCACGGGCGGCATCAAAAATATCAAGCATGAAGATATCCGGCCCAACCGTTGCCATCGTTATGCGCTCAAGACCTCCACCAAAATCAATATTCTTCTTTGGAAGCTCCTCAAAGGAACCATCCTCCTTCTTAACAAACTGCATGAACACAGAGTTCCCAATCTCAACAAATCGCCCGCAATCGCAGTTTGGATGGCAGTTCGCACCCCATTTTGGATCGTGTGGTGTGCCGAAGTCATAGAAGATCTCTGAGTCTGGACCCCCTGGCTCGCCTGCTGGCATGTTGCTAGGGACACCAGAACGACTCCACCAGTTCTTTTTCGCGTCATACGCAAATATCCGGTCGCTTGGACCCATACCCTTCAAGTACCCGTCTGCTTCGCTCCCTATGTTAGAGAACTCGGCATCGACTCCTTTCTCCTTGAAGAGTCTCTTCCAAAGTTCTACGGCTTCCGTATCAAGCGCGATGCCAGCCTCCTTGTCCTCTGCAAATACGGTTACATAGAGCTTGCTTGGGTCGATACCAAATCCAGTCTCGGTACTTGTGAGGAATTCAAATATCCAGGGGAGCTGTTCTTGTTTGAAATAGTCACCAAAGGACCAGTTCCCAAGCATCTCGAAGAATGTCGTATGACGGTTATCTCCAACCTCCTCAATGTCTCCTGCTCGAAATGCGAGCTGCGAGTTAACCACGCGCTTTCCTTCCGGATGATCCTTTCCGAGGAAGTACGGGAGTAGAGGCTGCATCCCACTTGAGGTGAAGAGGGTTGTTGGGTCGTTCCCGGGCACAATAGGAGCCGATGGGATAACCACGTGGCCACGAGCCTCGTAGAAAGCGAGGAACCGCTTACGGACTTCAGATACAGTCATAGTGGTATGACGATAGCATGGCGGCTATACTGAGCGCTATATGGCTATGAAAAATAATTCCTGGGGTTTCGATGTGCGCGAGCTCGATACAGCAATACGGCCGCAGGATGACTTCTTTCATCACGTGCATAAAAAGTGGATAGAATCGAATCCTATACCTAAGACGGAGTCGTGGTGGGGTTCGTTCAATATAGTCAGATTCAAAACTGAGAAGCAAATTCGCGCTCTCGTTGAAGAGCTCGTCGCCAAGAAGACTCTTCCGAAGCAGAGCGCCGCCCGGATGGTCAGCGACCTATATCGCTCTGGTATGGATATAGATCGGAGAAACAAGCTCGGCTTAACTCCTATATCGCCGACACTTGCATCTATAGACACAATTAAGGACAGCAAAGGTCTTCAGAAAGTAATTGCCCTGCTCCATCGCATGGACATCAATGCTCTGTGGGGCTTTGATATTGACCAGGACATGAAGAACAGCGAGGCCTACGCGTTCTACCTAGGACAAGGCGGCTTGAGTCTTCCCGATCGCGAATATTATCTAAAGGACGATGCGGAGTCGAAGCGAATTAGAGATGCCTTTGCAGTGCATGTCGAAAAGATGTTCAAACTCATGGGACAACCAGCGGCGAACGCAAAACAAAGCACTGAGGCTGTTCTTCGTATCGAAACAGCGCTTGCAAAGATATCGATGCGTAAAGAGGACATGCGCGATCCAGATAAGATCTACCATAAGTTTTCGTTGCCAAAACTAAAGAAGCTCGCACCCGCAATAGACTGGGATAGCTATCTATCTCGTATTGGCGCACTGAAGGCTGAGTATTACCTCGTTATGCAGCCTGATTTTTTTGCAGCAGTGAACGGCATGCTCGAGTCAGTCTCCCTTGAAGATTGGAAGACATATCTTTCTTTCCATGTCGTGAACGAATTTTCCGGTGCGCTATCAGAGCCCTTTATCAAACAGAGCTTCTCGTTCTATGGAAAGACCCTTATGGGCACCAGGGCCTTGAAGCCTCTGTGGCGCCGAACGCTTTCAACTGTAAACGGAACACTCGGTGAAGTACTCGGAAAGCTATACGTTGAGCGCCACTTCCCACCAGACGCAAAGCGGAAGATGGATCTTCTTGTTGACGATCTCTTTACGGCATACGAAGCACGATTGCGCTCCCTTGATTGGATGAGCAAAGCAACAAAGAAGAAGGCGTTGCTCAAGCTTTCAACCTTCAACCGAAAGATCGGGTATCCAAAGAAGTGGCGGTCATACGCGGGTCTTGATATCCGTTCCGACGACTATGTAGGTAACATCATTCGTGCAACCGAATATGAGCTTAAGCGGGACATGCGAAGACTTGGAAAGCCAGTAGACCGGGCAGAATGGCTCATGTATCCGCAGACCGTGAACGCGTACTATCAGCCAACAATGAACGACATTGTATTTCCAGCAGCTATTCTGCAACCCCCATTCTTTTATTTTGGTGCCGATGATGCTCTTAACTATGGCGCTATAGGCACCGTTATTGGCCACGAAATAACACACGGCTTTGATGATGAGGGTTCAAAGTTCGACGCGAAGGGCAATTTGAAGAGTTGGTGGACGAAGGAAGACCGTAGTCGCTTCATGGCCAAGGCGAGGAAAGTTGAAAAACAGTTCAATGACTATGAAGTAGACGATGGCCTTACCGTTAACGGTAAATTAACGCTTGGTGAGAATATTGCGGACCTTGGCGGGCTTTCAATTGCCTACGATGCGTACCAGCTCCAGCTTGAGCGCACAGGCAGAAAGAATATCGATGGTCTTACGCCTGAAGAACGATTCTTTATTGGGTTTTCGCTTTTCGAGCGCGAACACTGCACACCTGAATTCACGAAAAAACAGGTACTCACTGACCCACACTCGCCGGGACTATTCCGTATTAATGGACCAGTATCAAACTTCGGGAAGTTCTATGAGGCTTTCAAAGTTAAAAAGGGAGACGGACACTTCCGCCCAGCCAAAGATCGCGAGATGGTTTGGTAACTATCGCCAGTCAATAAGATCAGAACCGTTCTCCTTCAAATAATCATTCGTTTTGCTAAACGGCTTTGATCCAAAGAACCCATTCCTCGCTGAGAACGGAGACGGGTGTGGGGACTCTATAACTAAGTGTTTCGTTCGGTCGATATGCGCACCCTTTGTACGCGCATAATTGCCCCACAGTATAAAAACGAGATGCTCTCGCTCTTCAGAGAGCACACGTATAACCGCATCAGTAAAATCCTCCCAGCCTTTTCCTTGATGTGAACCAGGTGAGCCTGCTCGTACCGAAAGAGTTGCATTCAAAAGAAGTACTCCTTGTAGTGCCCATCTAGACAGATCGCCCTCGGCCTTGGGCTTCACACCAAGATCGCTCTCGATCTCCTTATAGATGTTGCGAAGGGAAGGCGGAAGGGGAATTCCCTCATTAACAGCAAATGAAAGACCGATAGCTTGATTTGGCCCGTGATACGGGTCCTGCCCAAGTATGACAACCTTCACCTCATCAAAGGGCGTTAACTCAAATGCACGAAATATATTTTCCGGGCGTGGATACACTGCACCGTTTACATACTCTTCCCTTACGAACTTCGTAAGTTCCTGAAAGTACGGCTTCTCAAACTCCCCTTCAAGTCTTTTCTTCCAGGACTCTTCAATCCGAACCTCCATAGGTTACCTCTTCCCGGCCTGATGCATTGCGAGTAGCTTCTTTCCAGCTGCCTCGCGGTATGGACAGAACTCACAGGCCTCTCCTACAGCAGGAATAGCATCGCTCTCAAGTGTCTCCTTAATACGAGGCAGAATCTCGTCTATCCATTCAGACTGTCCCTCGCATTCAACTACTGTTACCTCAAACTCAAGCTTCCCGTCGAATGCTTCCTTATCGTCATACGCGTTTGCATAGACTAAGTACCCCATTGAGGAAACCTCGAACCCGTTATTTCGTAGAAGCCATTGATATACACCCATCTGGCGCTTGTACTGCTCGTTCCAGCTTGAATCTCCAAGTGTCTCTATAGTGCCTGGCTTAGAAGTTGCTTTGTAATCAACAACAATCAATTCCCCTGCCTTATTTACCCATATGTCGTCTACCGCGCCTGAGATAACGAAGCCGGTTGAAGGATGTGTATACTCCACACCTTCAAAGTTCTCACGCCAGGTGTCCATCTTTGGGTGCACAAACGGCACAGCATCGATACCGTACTTCTGCATGAGGGGATGTGCTGTTGCAGCCTTTCGGTGTACATCAAACTCTTTCTTAAAAAGCGCGTCGACAGCTTTGTTAAGGGT
>JALHML010000025.1 GCA_022844065.1 Minisyncoccota bacterium
ACAGCTCGTACGAGATTGGCGAGGGTCAGACTGCAATCTTCGAGCTCGTTGTGACTCACGATGCTTCGGCTTCTGGCCAGTTCCGTGCAGTTCTCAACTCTGTTGGATTCGGTACAGCGGTTGCTGGCACCGGCTCTACGGCGATTGCATCTCCGTCAACCGACTTCCGCTCTGGTCTCCAGACCATCAGCAACTAGTCTCGGTTGGATTCTCTCCTGAGCGCCTACGGGCTCTCATGAGCGAACAAGCAAAAGCCGCCCTACGGGGCGGCTTTTGCTTTGCTGTACTCGAAGGTACCGATGGAGTACTTCTTCCACTTCCTCAAGTTCCTTGGCATCTTCGCCATTATCATCAGTTAGCCCCCATCCCGCGTCCACGGATAACGGTCTAAGAGAAAACAAAAACCCCGCATACGTGCGGGGGTTTTGGTATATACTGTGACACAAATGCTGCTGACCGTCATCTTGTTTGTCGCCGGGTTCATTATCTTACTCAAAGGCGCGGACCTGCTTATTGACGGTGCAACGGTAATTGCAAAAAGCCTCCGTGTGTCACCATTCCTCATAGGTCTTTTAATTGCAGGAATTGGCACCTCGCTTCCCGAGCTTGCTGTCACTCTCACCGCGCACCTTACAGGTGGAGGGGACGTAGGACTCGGTACGGTGATAGGTTCGAACACTTTTAATATTCTTGCGATTCTCGGCCTATCCGCAGTTTTCGTGCCGCTTTCATTTAAGAAGCAGTGGGTGGATCGTGATCTGGTGTGGAACTTTGTTTCCATCACTGCGGTTGGGTTCTTTGCGCTTATAGATGGAGTTATTTCCCGGTTTGAGGGAGGGGTGCTCATTCTTATGTTTGCATGGTGGCTGTATCAGCTCGTGAAGGATAGAGATCTTCCTAATGTAAAAGAGGTAAAAGACCTCCTGCCGCTTAGGAATGCGTTTGGCTATAGTCTTCTTGGTGTCGCGGGTGTGCTGCTTGGGGGACAGTGGGTGGTTGATGGTGCGGTAGTGATGGCGCAATCAGCGGGCATGAGCGAAGCACTTATTGGCCTCACTATCGTTGGTATAGGTACCTCGCTGCCAGAGTTAACGGTTACTATACGGGCCGCACTCCGCGGCAAACAAGCACTCGCTATTGGCAACATCCTCGGCTCAAACATCTTCGACTTCTTGGCCATACTCGGCGTTGCAGCGCTTCTTAAGCCAGTTGCATTCGACATTGCACTTGGCCCTGATCTTGCTGTTACTGCCGCATCGGCACTCGCACTTTTTCTTGTGGTGAAATTTAGTAAAAACAATACATTCGGTAAACGTGAAGGACTCCTTTTCCTCGTGGCATACGTTTGCTACCTATTGTTCCTCATCGCACGTATCTAGCGAAACGGTTGCTTGCCGTTTAAAGAACAGACACTTCGATAGCGTTCGAGGAAGCCAAGGGAAATGCCATGGTATGCTCAAGAAAATCAAGCACGCATCACGAAGCTCACGTACCGATTTCCATGGACTACTTCTTCCACTTTCTTAAGTTCCTCACGGTCTTCGCCATAATCATTGGCCTCTCCCTCTTTGGGATGCAGCTCGTTGGTGCCTAGTTGCCTCAAGTCGCGTAAGAGGGTAGAGTGCTCTGGTACGGACCGAAGACAGCAGGCACCCATAAGCCCTGCCGAGGAACGAAAGGGGATCGCCATTATCATATCTGGCGTGAACCGGTCGAATCTCTCCTCACAATGGTCCCTTTACGGGACCGTTGTCCGTTTCGTACGAACCAAACACACAGCATGGCAATAACCAAAGCAAAGAAGCAGGAAGTCATCGAGAAGATTGCTGATTCCGTTAAGGACGCAGCATCGGTTGTCTTCGTGCACTTCAAGGGCCTCTCAGTAGGGGACACGAGCGCAATGCGCAAGAGTCTTCGTGAGGGTGGGGTTGGCTACTATGTAGCGAAGAAGACCCTTATCCGCAAAGCGCTTTCTGATAAGGGATACCAGGGAGAGATTCCTGAACTTCCCGGAGAGGTAGCGATTGCATGGAGCTCGGAAGACGCGACACAGGCGGCTCGAGACATCTTTGAGCATGGCAAGAAGCACAAGGGAGCACTCTCAATCTTGGGAGGTATCTTTGATGGGAAGTTTACGGACGCCGCTGGCATGAATGCCATTGCGACCATCCCTCCGGTACCAGTACTCCGCGGCATGTTCGTAAACG
The DNA here is from genome assembly GCA_022844065.1 of Minisyncoccota bacterium. Classification (GTDB taxonomy): domain Bacteria; phylum Patescibacteriota; class Minisyncoccia; order Phycocordibacterales; family Phycocordibacteraceae; genus C7867-001. The sequence continues at coordinate 2,208 of JALHML010000025.1, forward strand.
TAATCAACAGCCCAATCCAGGGTCTCGTTATTGCGCTCGACAAGATTGCCGAGAAGAAGGCAGCGTAACCATTAGACTAGAACCTAACCGTATTATTTATGGCTGAAGAAGATGTAAAGCAGGAGGAGGCTGCCCCAGAGGCGACTCCTGCAGTAGAGGAGGCAGCAGCCCCAGAAGCACCAGCTGCTGAGGAGGCTTCCGTAGAGGTTCCTGAGAAGTTCAAGAAGATCGTCGCCTCTATCGAGGAGATGTCCGTTCTTGAGCTCTCTGAGCTCGTGAAGGTGTTCGAGAAGAAGTTTGGCGTATCGGCTTCCGCGGTTGCGGTAGCAGGTCCTGCAGCAGGTGGAGTAGCGGGTGGTGAGGATGCAAAGAGCACCTTCACCGTTGAGCTCTCTGACGCTGGCGCAAACAAGATCCAGGTTATCAAGGCCGTGAAGGAGATTCTCGGACTTGGTTTGAAGGAAGCAAAGGATCTCGTTGACGGTGCTCCTTCGGTAGTGAAGGAGAACGTTGGCAAGGACGATGCAGACGCCCTTAAGGCGAAGATCGAAGAGGCTGGCGGCAAGGTTACCCTTAAGTAAGGCTATCCACGCACAAAAAGAACGTCCGGGTGAATGCCCGGACGTTCTTTTGTATTACCCCTTACCGACCGACAATGGTACTAACCCCGTCTGGAATAAGGAGGGAGTCGATAATCTGGGCTAGGAGCTCAAGATTCGTGTTCCCGGACGCCGCCGTGGAGAACGAAGGGTATACGAACACCGCCCGATACCGGAAGGTATCCTCAGGATCCTCCATGGGCAGGGTCGCATTGAAGACATAGAGTGGTGCATATGTTTCCGAGGTCGTCGTACCGCTCTCGAAGTTTGTGCGCTTGAGCGTCAAGGAAAGTTCCTCGCCTACGAGTCCCTGGGCGCTCGTGTACGGCGTCCGAACGAGGTCTGTACAGGTAAGACCTTCAACGGGTCCGTCCGAGCCACAGAGGGCTAATGCCTGCCGCTCTACGAACATGTCGTAGCTCGCGGGAAGTGCGACATCAGGATCACTTTGGTAACGAATAACTTCAACCAACGGGGTGACTACGCCGTCCGTCTTCTCTTTAATACCAACCGCGTTAGAGTCGTACTCTTCAGCAGTGTAGATACGTGGATACATAAACGAGAAGCCACTGTCTTGATACGTCGTATTCTCTGGCGGTGGGTTCCAAAGGTCCTGCGTCATATAGACGACAAGGCCAACAAGAAGCAATACACCAATGATGCCAATAAGGAGTTTGTGTCGGGGAGTAAGAGTCATATAACCCCATAGTCTCATAAACCGCATCTGGGCCCAAACAATATATTCATTCGTTACTCATGAGAGATAGGAAACGTTTTTCGTGGTGTTAAAGCGGCACATTCTGTCAAGGTTGCGCCTGCCCTACGGAAGTGGGTACAATGCCCCAACGTTCATGGACCACCTGTCACGTCTCTTCGGTTCTGCTGCGCGGGTAAAGCTCCTGCGACTCTTCCTTTTTAATGACGACCTAACGTTCCTCGCTACTGAAGCAGCGTTCCGCGCTCGTCTCACGAAGGACGTGGCTCGCAAGGAACTGACTGCACTTACGAAAGCAGGTATTCTCCGGAAGAAGACAGGGAAGAGTCCGGTAGGGTATAGCGCTGATAAGCGGTTTCCGCATTACGATGCGTTGCGCGTGTTTTTGCGCACCACCACCGACGTGAGCGATTCAGCGATTGTTACGTCCTTTAAGAAGGCAGGTACCGTAAAGCTGGTGGTTCTCTCAGGACTCTTTACGGGCGCACTCGAGTCAAAGCTTGATGTGCTCATCGTGGGCGATCGTATGGAAGAGCGTCCGCTCGCTACTGCAATCCACGCGCTTGAGGCCGAGCTCGGTAGGGAATTGCGCTACGCGTGCTTCACCACAGAGCAATTCAAGTACCGCATTGGTGTCTATGACCGCCTGTTGCGCGACGTATTCGATTATCCGAACCGGGTAATCGTCGACAGGATCGGCCTCGCAACCACTAAGACCGGCTAGAACGCCGGTCTTTTGCGTTTCTCGGGCTGTCCACATACCCCCCTTCCTGAAGGCTTCACCTTGCTACACTTAGGGTATTAACGGAATTATGCCGCTAATTCGATAACCCACATCCTATGTTTCTAACCACCTGGGCAGATGTTCTGACACAGTCCTTCCAGAACTTGTTCTACGGACTCGTCGCGTTCATCCCTAACTTAGTAGTTGCGCTCGTCATCTTCGTGATTGGCTGGCTCGTCGGTGCTGGTATCGGCCGCCTCGTCGCGCAGGTCGTTGGTTCGCTTCGTGTCGATCAGGCACTTCGTGCTGCAGGCGTTGAGCGTGTTGTAGATCGTGCAGGATTCACCCTCGATTCTGGTGCGTTCCTCGGCTTCCTCGTGAAGTGGTTCTTCATCATCGTCTTCCTCGTGGCAGCCCTTGATGTGCTCGGCCTCACACAGGTAACGGCGTTCCTCACGGGTGTCGTCCTCGGCTACCTTCCACAGGTTATCGTCGCGGTGTTCATCCTCCTCGTGGCTGCGGTCATCGCAGAGGCGTCTCAGCGTGTGGTTGCAGGTGCAGCACGCGCTGCTGGCATCCGCGCTGCAAACCTTCTTGGTGCGGTTGCTCGCTGGTCTATCTGGATCTTTGCGATCCTCGTTGCTCTCGAGCGCCTCGGTGTCTCGCCATTGATTCAGACCCTCTTCACGGGTATCGTCGTAGCGCTCGCGCTCGCGTTCGGTCTCGCGTTCGGTCTGGGTGGTCAGGCAGCTGCAGCCCGTTACATCGAGCGGGTACAGAACGAGATCAAGTAAGATTCGTTTCAAAGTAAAGAAAGCCGCCCAACGGGCGGCTTTCTTGGTGTATAAACAGAAACGGTTTCCCGGCATAAACTGCTGATACATACCCGCTGGTTGTTGGGTCGAGCCAACACTTCGAACGTACCTGGCGGGTATGTTCGTTCAAGGGTGCTGTATTTCAGGGTTGAACCTACCGCACCTACTCTTGACTAAAAACGTTAAACAGCATGCTAAAATAAAAAGAAGATTGAACCAAGATTCGATCACACCAGGGAAGTCATTATCACGAACTACAATTATAACTATGAAGCTCTCCTATTCTCGTACCCACGTCAGTTTTGTTGCGGGATTGCTTGTTCTTAGCTTCTTTATCCCAGCGATAACTTACGCGGCAACACCAACGTTTACAGCTGCTGAGACCACGGCCAATGTAACGGCAGGCACAAATGATCAGTCAGCCTCCACTGCGGCAACGCAAGCTAATGTTGTGGAAGTGAAAGCATCTCGAACGCTTACGGTCGGCGCATTGCCCGGCAACACCGAAACGATAACTATCGGTACTTGTGTCGTTACCTATGCAAGTAGCACCGGTGCCACTAATGATGAACTAAACTGTACAGACAATGCCGCGGCCATAGACCGTGATACCGGTGCAGGCAACACCGCTCGAACGGCGTCCGACATCGCGGGCATTATGAGGACACTCACGAACGTTTCAGACACGGGCCACGGTGCCCTGACCGTTTCTGGTTCTGGTTCCACTGCAACCTACACGACAACCAACACAGAGGCGAGCGCGACAGCGATAACCTTCACTGATGGTACTGCTGGCGACATCACCTCGACTGCAAGTACGACGGGTGTAATACCCGTTGCGCAAATAAACACATTAACGATCTCTGGCACGGTTGATACTACCGACGTATACACTGCCACCTTACCCACGGTAGGGGCGGTATCCTACACGGTGACATCCTCAGACACCACGACCTCGCACATTGCAAATGGCCTCCGTACCGCAATCCTCGCCTCGTCAGGGTATGCGGGACAGGCCTTCACCGCAGCAACGAGCACAAACACCGTTGTGTTTACGGCAAAAGTGGCTGGCACAGGATTTACGCAGACATCGAGCGCATCAAATCGCCAGGCGGTCGCGCAGGTGGTAACCTTCACACCCTCTGAAGCATCCATTGACCATAACTACGACGTTACCATCAATGGTACCCGGTATCGTAATGAAGGAGGAACGAGCGTACAGGCTATAGTTGAGAACTTGGTTTCTAGGCTTTCATCAGTCTCCGCAATAAGCTGCACCGAGAACGACGTACTGATGACTTGTACGGCGGCAACCGCAGGAACTTCATTCACGTATGTTGCAGAGGTGAATGAAGTGAGACGCTCAAGCGGAGGAGGAAGCTCACGCCGAACCCCTAAGACTAACCAGCCAACCCCATCAGCGCAGGCCCCAGGAGCAGCTGTATCTGCAACTGTATTCACTCGTGACCTTATGACAGGTATGACTGGTGAAGATGTACGCTCTCTTCAGCAGTATCTGAATGCAAAAGGATATACAATCGCGCAGAGCGGCGTGGGTTCTAAGGGTCAGGAAACTACCTTCTTCGGAGCGCTTACAAGGGCTGCGATGGTAAGAATGCAGACCTCAGCAGGCATTACTCCAGCAGTAGGTTACTTTGGACCGAAAACACGAGCATACATAGCAGCGAATCCTTAACTAGTAGATTCAGTTACAGAACGAGATCAAGTAGTATTCACGTTAAAGCCCCACGCAATGCGCGGGGCTTTTCGTTTTGGACCTTCTGGTCTTCAGGCGTCTTGCCGTACTAGCAGGGCGCCGGACACCAGGACAGCGGAATCGGTGCTGTCGAGCAACATGAGCTGTCTGTGCTGCATCGACGTCCGAAGGTCCGATGGCGTTCTCTCAATCCTCTGGATCTTGAACGGCCCTTTCCCGTGCCGGCGGATGCTTTCGCGCCGCCGCGCTCGTGGCAATGTCGGATTCCAACTTACTGTGTCGGACTTCTTAAAGATCGTTCCTGACTCCATAGCTACATCCTCTCGTGTTTGTTGACTGTAGAAATTGATAATATGGAACTTCCTAAGAAAGTCAATGTCACAAACCAGGGTAGAGTCAAGAAAAGGGAGTCCTATCCAGGGTAATGTTGACAGCGATTTGCCGCCCGCGTATACTCCTTTTACGTGTTTAAAGCCAAGAAATTACTAACCAAACGGAGCGGGTAACGACTGGGTCTTTACGACTTGGCCATACCGCCCCGGAAGGGGCTTTTTTCTTGCCGAAACACGGGGATCGTTGACAGACGAATATGCAAATAGGTAATCAACGCCGCTCGGGCGTGTGCGTTCGCGTACACACTTGAGCGGAATGAATATTGCAGAATCACACAATCGTTAGAAAGTGGTGTTCAGGTTTCCGCACAGGAGACATGAAGGGTGCACGGTGGATGCCT
>JALHML010000026.1 GCA_022844065.1 Minisyncoccota bacterium
AATCAAAGGACACGTTCTGTGCCGCTAACGTTCGCTCTTTCGGCCGATCCATAGCCCACGCGACAAACGCTCGAATGAGACCTTCCTCAGTCTGCTTCTTTGAACCCTGGTCCACGACCTCTTCCCTTTTGAATCCATTTATGGCAAGTGCCTCATCTTCAATCTCTGCCCCGTCCCATACCTGGCACTCCTCGTAGAACTGGTTTGTCGGGTCATTGAGATCGAGTGCTCCCAATGAAAGGATGGAGTGTCTTGAGGGCACAAGGCCCGTTGTCTCAACATCGAGTACAATCATTTCCCTATTCTACCCTAGAGCCCCGGACAGTTTGCAGCAGGACCATACCCAGCAGCTTCTGCTTCCGCTTTCGTCTGGAACCACACGATATTCTCAGGCTTTATACGCTTCGCGCTTCCGCAAGTCGGCAGATAGTACTTGGTACCGTTCTTTGAGGCCAAGTAGGTCCCCGATGTAGCCACAGGAACTGCAGGCTTAGCTACTTTCACGGCTTCTATGGCGGCCGCAGGGCCTCCAGCACTTGGGAGCGGCTTCTCCGGGAGCTGCTCTATCCAGAATCCGTCCTTGCCTTCTGCTTTAACCATATCTTTCCCAGCGAGGATCCCAAGCCCGAAGGCCAAGGTCGCGGAGAGGATGAGCACTAAAACAACGAGGATATCAGGCGGAATACGGCCTAGGAGCGCCTTGCCTCTCTGTGTACCGTCTGCTATAGTCATACCTAAGTAAAGTATAACGTATGGCAAGTACAAAGGCTGGAGGATCAGCAAAAAACCTCAATGATTCAAACCCGAAGTTCCTCGGAGTTAAGCTTTCTGATGGCCAGGCAGCTCGTCCAGGCATGATTATCGTCCGCCAGCGCGGCACCAAGATCGAGGCAGGCAAGAACGTAAAGGTTGGCCATGACCACACCCTCTACTCGATGGTTGTGGGTAAGGTCTCCTTCCGTAGCCGCCGCAAGACTAACTTTGATGGACGTGTTGTCCAAAAGAAGGTTGTGGACGTCGTCCCTGCGTAAACATTTCTCCATACCGCAAAGAGGCCGCTAGAAATAGCGGCCTCTTCTTTGACATATATATAATATGTGCTAATGTTTGCATGGACTTTCACTGGCAGGAAATGAGCGGCTTCGCGCCACATCTTCTTTCCAGTCCCTTCAGCTCTTCACAAGGATAAGACGTCATGAATATCATCGGAACCCTTAAGGTCCTGGCCGCAAGCGCGATCATGGCCCTCACTGTCGCTGCCTGCAACGGCAATAACGAAAAGCTCGCCAAGGCGGCCGAAGAAACCCCGGCTGTCGCCATGGCCGAAACGCCCGCGTCGCCGGCTCTGCCGAAACCTCTGCCCACCAATCAGGAAATTCAAGCCAGCGTCGCTGCGACGATGGCGGAGAACAAACTCAGCGACTATGATGTTCGCCACCTCCAGGTCGGCCAGAAGATCATTGTTGTTGCCAACGGCCAAAAGCGCGAGGTCACCATCGTCGCCGGCGACGTGCTATGGAGACTGTCTCAAACTGCACTGACTGACCCAGTCAGTGCGCGCTTCTACGCCGCCCGGAACGAGGTCACTGAGCTCACCGCTCAAGAGGCCGACGCCAATCGCGACCTGGTGGCCCTTCAGACCATCATGACCGCGAAAACGCAGGCAAGGGACCGGCTGACGGCGCAAAAGGAAGCCGCCGATCGTCGTGTCGCCGCCGCTCAGAACGAGCTGAACGCACGACGTGACGCTGAAGCGGCAAGGCGCCCGGCAAACGCGACCGCACCTGTACGTCGACAGCACCCGGCTTCTGCCGCCAGGACTACGTCTTGACATCAATATCCTGCTCCGTTAAGGAGCCCTCTCGAGCGTAGGTAACGTTCAAACAGCACCTTACAAACAAGCTTCTCCGGGACCCAGGATTAACCTGTACGTTCACGTTGTAGATCAGAGTCACGTATCCTTCGGGGTGCGTTCGTTCCAAGGTAACGAGGAATGTGGAGTCGCTTATTGCGGCAAGGCGGTCTTGTGAGACTAAACAAAGGCGACCCTCCCCGGGCCGCCTTTATCTATATCTTCTTTTGTCTATTCTGCCTCGATTGTAATGGAGAGCTTTCCAAAACTCTCGCCAAGTGAGACCGGCACATCAAAGGTACCCAGCTCCTTAAACGGTTTCTCAATCTTTATCGCATCAACTGGAAGCTGTGTTGCTTTTGCTATATCAGCAGCATCAACGGCATCATAGAGATGTCCCTTCTCGTTGGCCTTCTTGAGGATAACGATGCGCTCTTCGGAGAGTGCCGAGAGACGGTCCTGAATAAGCTTTACATCTAGCTCCTTTCGATCAATGTCCTGCTTTATGCGAAGCTCAGCCTGCTTCAGGTTTGCGGGCGTTGCGAGTGCAGCCATGCCGCGAGGAATAAGGAAATTCTGTGCGTGGCCATCTGCACAGTTAACGACAGCTCCAGCACGGCCCGTGTTCTTAACGTCTTTCAGTAGTACGACTTTCATATACATGCATCCTACCCGTTGTCTTTCTATACGGCAAATTGACGATTGAGGATTTTACTGGTTATCTCTAATTAGACTCATCGAACACGAAAGGGACGAATCAATGTCAGAACCTAGGTTATATGGATTTGAGCGATCACAGGCTATCGAGCTGCTCGGCTCGTCTGCGGCTCGTACACACTACGTGATGGAACCAACGTTGAGTGGAATGATCGCGGGCGCAATGCTTGGAGCAGTCTCGTTTTTCTACTTCCACGGATTCCAGACCCTGCAGACATTCGATGGCTGGCGCCAGTTCTTTTTTTGCCTGATTCTTGGCGTAATTCTGGTTGGAGGAATCCTTTGGGCCTCACACTACGAGAACATCGAAAAGTTACTCAGAGCAGATCGTGACGCAAGGGTCTTGAACCAGATGCGACACAGTGACAAGCAGTAATAGCGTAAAACCGCCCGGCATAAAAACCGGGCGGTTCAACCTTTTCTATTAGACTACTTCCCTGTCGTAAGGAATTGTATACCACGCGCTTTCTGTGGATCCGCTTTCGCTTCCCTGTCCTCCTTAGTGTACGGAACCTCAATGTCTGGCGAGAGTCCCCCGTCAGAGATGGACTGTCCAGCAGGGGTGAGCCAGCGCGCGATAGTGACCTTAAGCGCGCCACCATTTATCTCAACGAGTTCCTGCACCGAACCCTTGCCGAACGAGCGCGTTCCGACAAGTGTTGCAACGTTTGCGTCTTGAAGTGCTCCTGCAAGGATTTCAGAGGCTGATGCCGAACCCTGATCAATGAGGATAACTACCTTTGTACCTTTAGGAAGTCCTCCGATACCACGACTACGGTGTACAACATTCTCCTGCTTACCCTTATAGTCTTCTGTTACAACCGCTGCTCCCTTTGGAAGGAAGTGGCTGGCAATAGAGACCGCCGACTCAAGATACCCTCCGGGATTACTCCTCAAATCAATCATGAGCTTGGTTGAACCTGACTTCCTGAAGTCAGCCATTGCCTTAGAGAACAGCTGGCTCGAGTTCGCGGTAAAGCTGTAGAAGGAGATGACATAGACCCCGCTCTCATCAAGTTTTGTTTCGATGGTTGGGACCGTAATAGTATCGCGTACGACCTGAATTTGGAGTGATTCGCCATCGCGCAGAATCATGAACGTAACAGTCGTACCCTTCTCCCCGCGGATGAGCTTCACAGCTACATCAGTCGACATGCCATCGGTTGAGGTTTTATCAATCATGATAATTTTGTCTCCCGAGCGCAGACCCGCACGTTCAGCAGGCGTTCCCTTGAGAGGCGCAATAACCGTGAGCACCCCTTCCTTAACACCGATTTCCATACCCACACCTTGGAAGTCTCCTCGTATATCATCCTGGAACTTCTTTGCCTCCGTTGGCGGCATAAATACGGTATACGGATCGCCGTAGGAAGCAGCAAGGCCTTGGATAGCACCCCAGATCTTGCTCTCAGTCGACGGCGGTGTGCTGGTTGCCTGTGTCTGCACAAACCGCTCGTTAAGTGCATTCCACGCCTTCCAAAAGTCCGCTAGGTCGGCAGATGCATCGGGGGTTGCGTCAAGACCGTCTCCAAGTAAGGGGAGGTTCGTGAGCATGCGACTGCCACCTGCGGCACCTACCGTGACGCCACCCGCAAACCCAATGGCGAGCATGAGTGCCAGCGACACACCAAGCTTAGCAAGCTTGGTAAAGGAACCCGAGAGCACGTTTGTTTCTTCAGAAGGATTCATACCCAGATCATATCACGACGTGCATATCCACTAGTAGCGCCTCTATAAACGCTTCAGACGTGTGGCGAGAGCGTATACTTACAACTAATGATAACTAGGCACGACCGTGGCAAGACCGTTTGGGTCGATCTTGAATGTCCTACCGAAGATGAAATTCGCGATGTGCTCAAGGAGTTTGATATTGATGAGCGCGTTCACGAAGAGATCTTCACCCCTACTCCATTTCCTCTCTCAATAGCATTTCCTGGATACTCGTATCTCATTCTTCATTTTCCTGTTTCTGGAAGTGAGGATGGCACGCGAGTGCAGGAAGTAGATTTCATCGTTGGCAAGAAGTTCCTTATAACTGCTCGCTATGAAAGCATCGAATCTCTGCATAACCTTCACAAAATTCTCGAAGCAGAGGAGTTGCTTGGACTCTCCGGTAGAGTACAACCCGTAGGAGAAATACTTGAGCGGGTCCTGTGTCGTCTTTACACTTCCATTGGCGAAGAGATCGAGCGAGTCGCCAAACGGCTTGAACGCATTGAGCGTGACATCTTCTCTGGGAAGGAGCGCCAGACTGTTAGAGCAATTTCAGACGCCGGCCGAGTATTACTCCGGTTCGAGACCTCTCTCGCACGACATGAGGAACCCCTTGCTGATTTCCTTGCAGCGCTATCCACTCCGCCTTTCTTTGGTACAAACTTCGAAGAACATGCAACAAAGATTGCGGGTCGGCGCACACACGCAAAATCTCTTGCCTCATCATACCGAGCAGTGTCACAAGAGCTACGCATCACAAACGATTCGCTTTTGAACACGTCTCAAAATGAAGTTATGAAAACGCTCACCATCATGGCGTTTGTAACCTTCCCTTTAACACTTATATCGAGCGTGTTTGGTATGAACACTTCATATCTCCCCTTGGTTGGGAAACCTGGTGACTTCTGGATTGTCCTTGGCATTATGATAGCGCTTGCGGCAAGCTTCTTTGCCTTTTTCCGATGGAGGCGCTGGCTCTAGAGAGACTCGTGCTCTCACGTAGGTGCGGTAGAATATAGATATGAAATGGCTCACTTCACTCCTGGCCCGCAAGAGCGAGCCCGCGAAAAGCGATGCACCGCTCTTCTTCACGAATACGCTCTCTGGAAAGAAAGAAGCATTTTCCTCCCGCAAGGCTGGCGAAGTATCGATGTATTCCTGTGGACCAACGGTCTACAGCAAGCAACACATAGGGAATCTTAAAGCGCCCGTGTTCGCCGACCTAGTTGCGCGGGTACTTACTTCATCCGGATACCGAGTACGGCGCGTCATGAACATAACGGACGTTGGTCATCTTGTCTCTGATGCTGACGATGGAGAGGACAAGATGGAGAAAGGCGCGCGCGCAGAAGGTATGTCTGCGCAGGATATCGCTACTCGCTATACCAAAGCGTTCCTCGAGGACATTAAGGCGCTTAATCTCGATACTGATGCGATTAGCTTCCCACGAGCAACCGACTACATAAAGGAGCAAATTGCTATGGTGCAGGCACTCGAAGAGAAAGGCTACACCTACAAGACTTCGGACGGTGTGTATTTCGATACGAGTCTCTTCCCTTCCTATGGTGCACTTAGCCACGGGGGCACAGGACTTCGCGAAGAAGCATTCGCAGAGATCGGACGGCGTATCGCAGGCAACACAGAGAAGAAGCATCCTGCCGACTTCGCACTCTGGAAACTTTCTCCAAGAGGAGGCCAGCGCCAACAGGAGTGGAGTTCTCCCTGGGGCTCAGGGTTTCCGGGCTGGCATATTGAGTGCTCCGCAATGGCAAAAGCACTCCTTGGACCTGAACTCGATATTCACACCGGCGGTATCGACCACATCCCGGTGCATCACACCAACGAGATTGCGCAATCGGAGAGCGTGAACGGCAAACCATTGTCGCGCTTCTGGATGCACGAAGCATTCATCAATCTAGGCGACGAGAAGATTGCAAAATCAACCGGAAACGTAATATACCTTTCTGATATCACAGAGCGGGGTTACAGCCCGCTTGCGCTTCGGTATCTCTTTCTTCAAGCACACTATCGCTCCCCAATTTCCTTCTCCTGGGACGCGCTTGCTGCAGCGAATGAGGCACTCACCCGACTATGGCGTCTGTGTGCCACCATAAACGAAGAAGCGGAGGGTTCCATGAAGCAGTCTGATGCGAGTCGCCAGATGATTGCTCTCCTCCGGGATGATCTAGCAACGCCTGCAGCACTCGCACTTTTGTGGCAATCAGTACGGGACGATGACCTGGAGCGAGAAGAGCAACTTGCCGTTATCGACGCCGCCGAGAGCGTCCTTGGGCTATCCCTTTTGTCACCGCATGATGTGCTCGATATCCCACAGCACATACAGGCGCTCGTTAAAGAACGCGAATTGAGTCGCAAAAACGGTGATTTCGCAAAATCTGATGCTCTGCGTATCCACATAGAGGAGGGTGGATATCATGTGGAGGACGCACCTTCCGGAGCCATAGTCACTAGGAGACCTGGTTGATAGAATAGAGGGTAATGGCAACTGACCCCACCCTCCGCCTTCCACCTCAGAGCCTTGAGTCGGAGCGTGCACTCCTTGGATCTCTTCTTTTGAAGCCGGATGCTATACACGACGTCTCGGACCTGATTCGACCCGAATCTTTCTATGCAGATAAACATCGCCATATTTTTGACTGCATGCGCGAGCTCGTTGAGCGTGGCGAGCCAATCGACATGCTCTCCTTGGGAGAACGTTTGAATACAAAAGGCCTTCTTGAGCGAGCTGGTGGACGCGCATACATTGCGGAGCTTGCAAGTTCCTCTCCTACCCCAGGCAACTTTAATCATTACGCAGAGCTCGTTGTACGAAAGCACATCATGCGCTCGTTGATCGATACCGCGAGCGAGATTACTGAATCTGCCTATGACGACAGTGTCGACACCGCCGTTGCACTCGACGCCGCTGAGAAGTCTATCTATGCTATCGGAAACTCGTCCGCCGTACATAAGTTTGTTGCTATTAAAGACAAGATGGACGATGCATGGGATCGCATCGAGTCTCTGTCAAAGAACAAGGGTGCCATTCGCGGAGTCTCTACCGGCTTCCCTGATCTCGACAATCTCCTCTCAGGTCTCCATAAATCAGATCTCATTATTCTTGCTGCTCGTCCTTCCATGGGTAAGACATCGCTTGCGCTTGATATCGCGCGCAATGCGGCTGTGCGGCATGACACACCGGTTGGTATCTTCTC
>JALHML010000027.1 GCA_022844065.1 Minisyncoccota bacterium
TATAGCTCCCACAACAATGAGTAAGGCGACAACTTTAAAAATAGTTCCCATGCGTACAGCCTACAGAAAAGCACCTATCGGTAGGATGAACCTAGCGCTTCAAAAACGGTGCGAAGAAGCGCGACGCTGCAGAATCAGTCGATTCCACCTTAAGAAGATTTTCATCTGTCGTTGTTGCACTTTTGGTTGTGGTTGCAGTAGTTGTTGCGGCAAGGTTAGTCATGTCGCCAGAGCCAACCTTCGCGAAGAAGAGTCCGGTAGACTTCACATCTCCCTGCTGAACCTCATTCGAGCGGATAGCCGCAAGACTAATACCCTCCTTAAGTTCTGCCTGAACATCAAGGGTAAGTGCAGTCTCAAGCCGTTCGCGGGTTGTTGCAAGCGTCTTTGATTTTTCAGACACTCGGGTCGTAAATCGATCAGTGGTAGATTCCTCGAATGCAATTGAAGCAGCCAAGCGTCCGCTCTCTTCTGGAGCTGCGTTCACCGCAAATTCCTCAACGCGCGCAGCAAGCTTTTGCTCAAGGTCGGTTCGAACTGCGAGTGATGTCGCAATCTCACCCTTCGCCTCAAGCGTGTCCGTTTCCTTCGCGAGTACGTCGACATGTGCGTCAAATCGTATTGCGAGATTTTCTGCCGTAGCTTCATCAAGTTTGCCGACGGATGAAAGCGCAGCAGCTTCGTCCACTCTACGCGATGCAAACTCCGCAGCCAGGGTTGCCTTGCCTTTTGTTGACGGTGTAAGCACAAACGCAAGTGGCTCGCTCACTGCTACCTTAATGGGGTACAGAATATCTCCCGGGATTGAACCCACGGACGCGAGACTCGCCTGAGTGCCTCCCGCTATCATAAGGACAACCGCGAGCGCACCAGCATAGAGACTGCGCGCAGGAAGTATGAACGACGCAAATGGGAATGGAGAGCGCACAGGAAGACGCTGTACGGAATCGGTGAGTGCATGGAGATCAGCGTATGCAGAAATATCAGCGCGCATGCGCTTTTTGGCGTCGACTGAGAGGGTAAGATTCCTCAGCGACTTTAGTATGGTAATAGGGGTTCGTTTAGTCATGGTTTCAAAATCAATCGGTATGCATACGAGTGCGCATCTTCTTCATGGCCCGATTCAAGCGAACAGAAATGGCATTTGCTGATTCTCCTGAGAGAAGTGCAATCTCCTTTGGCGAGAGGCCGTCGACAAATCGAAGAATAAGTACCTCACGCGATGCCTCATCAAGCTCATTCACCATCCGGAGCGCTTCACTCATCTCAGCTTCGCGCGTCACGTCCTCAGCAGTATCTCCGCCAAACTCGAGCCCTTGCTCAGTTAATACGTCGAGCGAGGTCTCCTTCTTCTTGCGGTACCAGTCGATAACGAGGTTCCGTGCCATGGTGTAAAGGAGCGCTCGCTCACTTCGCATGACCGTACCTTCCCGCAGGGCTTGCCAGAAGCGGGTGAAAACCTCCTGAGACAGATCCTGGGCGAGCTCCCGGTTACTAACCTTGAGGTAGCAAAAACGGTAGATATCGTCCGCATAGGTATCGTATATCTGGAGGAAGTATGCTTTTGTTTCTTCCTGGTCCATAAGGTATGACGTACCGCCGAGACCACTCTTAGCATGGGCTTTTGGGGCTGTGCGAGAGGAGGCTTTACGGCGGTCTTCCAATACTCGCATAGAGATAGGCATTGAGCCACTCTAATAGATGGATGATGAGGGGCACATGAAGTCTTCATGGAGATAGAGAAAAGCCCCGTGACCAGAAGTCACAGGGCTTTTCTTTCGTCTCGCTTAGCGAGAAGACTTCTTCTTCGCTGCTTTCTTAGCTGCCTTCTTTGGAGCCGCTTTCTTTACGGCCTTCTTCGGTGCAGCCTTCTTAACCGTGCGCTTCAACTCCTTCTTAACGCTCTCCCAGTTGCCCTTGAGCTCATTCACTGCAGCTCGGAGGTCGCCGGGGGTAACATCATCAAGACCCTTGTAGGCCTTTGCAGCCTGATCAACAATGACAGCCATTGCCTTCTCATCAAGCTCCTTGAGCTTCTTTGCCTCACGGACAACGTCGTTCTTAAGACCCTTTGCCCACTTTGCTGTTGCGTTCCGGTGCTTCTTTGCATCTTTTGCGCCATAGAAGTAGTAGGTTGCGGCACCAGCGGCAGCAACTGCCGCAAGCATGCCTGCACCAATCTCCGCCTTCTGGAGATTCGACATCTTCTTTCCTCCCTTTACTTTCTTCGCTGTCTTCTTAGTTGCCATAGATCTTGAATTACAAAATGATTATGATGATGACTTCTTACGACGTGCCTTTGGCTTCACAAATCCAGCAAAGAGTCCGAGCAATTGCCCTGCCTTCACCGCTTCTCGCTTCACCTGAGTACGTACCTCCCGGATGTCGTCCCGGATCTCCGCAGCTTCTTCCTGAACGATCTCTGATACTTCGTCTACCGTTTTCAGAATTCTGAGGAGCCGGATGAGCACCATCACCAAGAGCACGGATATAACAAGGACCGCGACTGTTGTCACGCCGAAGAAGATATCCATCTTGAGAAAGTCATCCATCCGTTCGCCCATGGTAGCCCGCTTATAGTGAAGCGCAAGTGTAGCTGTGTATAGGATTTACGAGATTCGAACGAATCGAGGACCCCTGTAGCCAAGTTCCGGCTTGTCAACATTCTCAACAAACATAGACAGGGGGCGCACAAAGAGTTCCTTATCAGTCTCATAAAGAGGCTTGTATACCACCATATCTTCCTCGGTTTCGGTATGGAACGCGATGCCGAGCACCTCGTAGTGCTGATCTGGATGCTTGAAGTGGTAGTAGATCCCCGGGGTGACTGTTTCCATGCAAGAAGTATACCAATCACGCCGAACGCGCTACTGTACGTATATGAAAAGGCCCGTACAGAAGCCAGTCACCGAAGTACCTAGCGAGAACGTATTCCCGATGCGAGTGAATAAGTACCTAGCCATGAAGGGTATCGCAACGAGACGTGACGCAGATGTGCTCGTTGAGAAGAAGAAAGTCTACATAAACGGCTCTCTCGCGGCACTTGGTGACAAGGTGAAGGAGACTGATGTGGTTGAAGTGCGCGGACAGGCGCGCCCAAAAGCCTACGCCTATATCGCATTCAATAAGCCGGCAGGTATGGACACACACCGCGAAGCAACCGATACCGAGAACGTGCTCGATACGCTGCCTAGCGATCTTAAGCGTCTTTCCTTGTTCCCTGTCGGGAGACTCGACAAGGCCTCAAGCGGTCTCCTGATTCTCACAAACGACGGACGGGTAACCGATAGGCTTTTGAATCCCAAGTACGCGCACGAGAAAACGTACGACGTACGCACAAAGCAACCACTTCGCTCCTCATTCAAGGAGAAGATGGAGGTGGGCGTAAATATTGAAGGATACGAGACGAAGCCTACGAAGGTTGAAATCCTTGGAGAGGATCGCTTTCGCATCACACTCACCGAAGGGAAGACACACCAGATTCGTCGTATGGTTGTAGCGCTCTTCAACGAAGTAAAGTCACTTCAGCGCACGAGCATCATGGGCATTAAGCTTGGCCCAACCAAGATTGGTGGATACCGTGTTATCGAGGGCAAGGAGCTCGCAAAGTTCCTCGCAGATCTAGGACTCGCCTAGATTCCCTTCCACTGCGAGACTTTCAAATCCACCTTCGTTCCCTTGAAAGTAACTCCTTCGTCTAGGAGCATCGCTCGCTTCGTGCTGATACCTTGCCCAGCACTATAGCCGGTTAGAGAGCCGTCTGACGCAACGACACGATGACACGGTGTTTTTGGTATGTCTGGGTTACAGCGCATTGCGCTTCCTACCGCACGAGCAGCAGCGGGTCTTCCGGCAAGCTGCGCAAGTTGGCCGTAGGTCGCTACTTTTCCTTTCGGAATCTTACGTGCAAACGCATAAATCGTTTCAGTAAATGCAGTACCCATTACTAGAAGAGTCCGAAACCAAAGAAACAGAGGTACGCGCCGAGCAGAATCGAGAGCGCGCCACCTGTGTAATACCACGCCTTCACGTTGAAGGTCCGGACCACCCAGCCTATCGCCTTATTCGGCAAGAGAAGATACATCGTTCCTTCAATAACAAGTAGGTAACCAATCGTCGTTATGGTGCCAGCAGCAAAGGAACTCCAATCGTTGTGCGCAAGGACAATACTGAGACCAGCAGTTAGCTCGAGTAGACCCATGAGCATGCGTGTAAGACGCTCTTCAACGAATGCGCCTATAATCGGCACGAAGTCCTGCCTACGGAACTATAACGAGGCACCGACAATGATAAGGAAGAGTCCGAACAGCTGTGCGAGATATACTGTTGTTTCCATATACTTTTAGTATAGCGAACAAAAAAGGACCCCTTGGGTCCTTTTTTGGATACGTGGATAGTGTTTATCGCTTCCAGAGCATGTGATCCAGAGACCACTTGCCTCCACCCGTGAGCATAAGCGACACGCTTGCCGCAAGGAGGAGCAAGATGAACTCGTATCCGCCCGTAGCCAGAAAGAAGCCGTTTTTAAGGTGAACAAGGAATAGCGCGGCAAGCGACACTACCACGAGCGCCTTTGCAGCCCAGCGTGTAAGGAGTCCGAGGATGAGGAGGATACCGCCACCGAGCTCAGCCGCGATGAGAAGAACTGCGAAAAACTCAGGCATTGGAAAGCCAAGGCTTCCAACAAAGCCGGCTGTAGCAGGAAGACCGCCCTCAAGCTTTTGCCAACCATGAAGCGCAAAGATGATACCGGTTGCGAGACGTAGTACGGTTGGGGCGTAATTGCGCCAGCCGTCCATGTACGAGCACGTCATAAATTTCTGCATAGGAATACGTAAATGGGTAACCTAGGTATTGTAGCCCCTTTGTGAGACGTGCAAGTGGGGATTCGCACTACCCCTCTAGAAGCTTCGATTTTTCGTCTCGCGATAACTTTTTGATTGCTGCCTCCCTCACACATGCAGCACTCCTGCTTTCAAACGCTTCGCTATATACGAGCGATACTGGTCTGCGTACTCGGGTGTACTTCGCACCCTTTAAGGATTCGTTATGCTCACTCACCCGGCGCGTAAGATCGGTTGTAACGCCCGTGTAGAGCGTTCCGTCGGCACATCGGAGGATGTAGATGTGCCAGGTGTCTTTCATGCTTATTTTGCGAGATCGAGCACCTCGTCAATTCTGATCTGCTCGACGAAGTCAGGCACGTGCGACACAAGCACCATGGCACCTTCGTACTGGTCGAGTGCTTTAGCAATAACTGGGATATGACGGAAGTTGATGTGGTTCGTTGGCTCGTCAAGAATGAGGAGTCCTGGCCGCATGAGTACTAAGCGCGCGAAAGCAACAAGGCCCTTCTGTCCCTCGGACAAGGCTCCGATCTTCTTTCCGATTGAATCGCTGGTTATGATAAAGCCTGCGGCTACTTTGCGCATCTGTTCCTCATTTGGCTTATCCATCGCACTGAGTAGCGACTCGCGGACGGTGTGCTCGAAGTTAAGTGTTGAGAAATCCTGGCGGTAATAGCCAACCTTGATACCCCGAGTTATGGCGGCACCCTTAGCGTTTCCGTTGGCCATAGACTCAAGGAGTGTTGTCTTGCCGATACCGTTTGGCCCCTTCAAGAGAAGGTGTTGCTTCTTTTTCATAACCACGTTCGCCGACTTCTCTTTCGGCTTGTGTGTCTTCGGGTCAATTATAGAAAGGGAACTAATGGTGAGAATCTCACCGAGAATATCTTCCTGTACTGGAATAACGAATGGACGGATGGTCTTGTCTTCTTTGCGCACATCAACCTTCTCTTCCTCCATCTCCTCAATCTCGTCACGCATTTTCTTCGCAACGACACGCATCTTGCCTCCCTTCTGCGCGAAGAAGTTTGCTTTGTCTTTGTTGTCCTGAATTTTCTTTGCGAGTTGCGCATTTTTGCGGTTCTCGCGCTCGATACGGGCTGAAATCTCCTTAAGAAGGTCGTAGTAGTTGCCTACGTACTGCTCTATCTTCTTCGTGTGCACGTCGAGATACAGAACGCCGTTTGAGAACGTGTTAAGAAACTCCGCATCATGGGAGATAACCACAACGGTCTTCTCGTACGATAAGAGGAATTTCGTGAGGTGCTCGATACCCGAGGTATCAAGATTGTTCGTCGGCTCGTCCAGAAGCAAGATATCCGGATCCTGAATGAGTGCAGACGCCAAGAGGAGTCGTGCCTGCTGGCCCCCCGAGAAGCTCTTGATGATGCGATCGTGGGGCGCATGGAGGTTTACTACTTCAAGTACCTCATCGATCTTTGGATCGATGTCATACACTTTCTCTGTAAAGCGCTTCTCGAAGAACTCACGGATCGTAAGCTCGCGATCTTCCGGAATAATTGTCTGGTGCGAGAGCGCAATCGTGAGGCCGCGAGGAATCTGTATCTTTCCGCTCTCAGGCTTGAGCGTTCCTTCAATCATCTTGAAGATAGTCGACTTTCCAGCTCCGTTCTGGCCCATGAGTGTAACCTTCATGCCCTTTCGTAAAGAGAAATTCACCTCGTCGACAATAGGGTAGTTATGTCCGTAATTGAACGAGACGTCCTCAAAGCGTAGGACCGCTTCGTGCGGTCCATTGCTTGGCTTTACGGGGGCATTCGGTGCCATAGTCTTCCTATCCTACACTATTTGTGTCGTATTGATAAGTCGATTTAGCGAGGCAACTACAGCTGCTCCCTATAAAGCTCGAGTGCTATGGGTGCTTGAGAGTGAAGAGGGCTCGGAAGAGTATCAAGCGTAAACCATTCGATTTCATCAAACTTATGTGGTTCCCCGTTCTGAACCTTAGATCGGTCTACCTGTACCTTGAAATCTAACGATATCCAGTGTGTCTTTAGTCCTTCATTCTCGCGGTGCACATCATGATATCCAAGAAACTCATACGAAATAACATCGGAGCATAGTTCTTCTTCAATCTCCTTCTTAAGGGTGTTCTCAACCGTATCGTGGAGCTCTAGACTTCCTCCACCGAAATCCCATCGTCCGTGCTCGTCCCGGCAATTAGTACTTCTCTTAGTTAGGACATATTCACCACTTCCGTCGTGACAAAAGAAACTAAC
>JALHML010000028.1 GCA_022844065.1 Minisyncoccota bacterium
GTTCACCCGTAACCATTGCCTCGTCTACATAGGAACTTCCCTCCGTAAGAATGCCGTCTACGGGTATCTTCCCACCTGGCTTCACAACAATAAAATCGCCGTGCACGACCTGGTCTATAGGAAGTTCAATCTCTGTACCATCGCGCATGACGAGGGCCGTCTTTGCCTGCAGACCAAGAAGCTTCTGAATAGCATCGCCTGTCCTTAACTTGGATTGTGCTTCCAGATACTTACCAAATGCAATAAAGGCGACTACCACGATAGTTACGTCGTAATACGATTGATCGACATTTAGGAAAGCGCGGAGCGGCTCTTCAAAAGCAGTAAGGATGAAGCTGTAGACGAAAGCGACGGAAGTACCAATACCGATGAGAGTATCCATATTCGCCTTGCCATAACGAACAAAGCGATAGAAACCAAGGAGATAGGGCTTACCGACAACCACCATCGTGTAGGTAGCGAAGATTGGCAGGAGATGGTGGAAGAACTCGTACCATATCTCTGGAATGCTACCCATCCAGCCAAACTCTGCAGCCATTTCCCAACCCATAACAAAAAAACTGAATGCGGCGAGTGGAAGTACGGAAAGAACCCTCCAGCGCATGTCCTTGATCTCAGCAAGCTTCTCTGTCTTGGACTGACTTAGGCCGGCATGAGCAGCGTGCTCATCAGGTGTCATACTCATACTTTCAGCCGTAGGAACTACGAGCGTGTAGCCAAGCGGCTTAATTTTTTCGGAAAGATGGTGAGGACTTGTTTTTGTAGTATCAAAAGCAATCTTTGCAGTCTCCGTACCGTAATTCACCTCGACGTTCTCCACCCCTTCAACTTTCTTAACAGTCCTTTCAATGATGCCTGCACAAGAGGCGCAATGCATACCCTTAATACGGTACGTTCTATGATTACTCATGCTATTTTCGTTTTAGACGATAGACGGCAAGAATTTCCTGTTTTGCCTTAGCAATATTCCCCGACCTTATCTGACTAGAGGCACACGTATCAAGATGATTCTCAAGGAGCAAATCCTCAACACCTGAAAGAGCGCTTTTAATGGCTGAGGTTTGGGTGATGACGTCGATACAGTACGTATCTTTCTCAACAAGCGTTTGAAGTCCACGTATCTGTCCTTCAACCCTACGGAGGCGATTTTGTATCTGCTTTTTAGTTTCTAGCTTCATATACCAAATATACCCCAGGGGGGTATATTTGGTCAAGCCTACTTATTAGACAAAGTTTTACTTGTGGTATGTCTAGGATTCAAACCAAAATCCAGCTTTTGCAAACGAAAAACGACACCCTGGGGCGCCGTTTTCCTGAATCGTGTTGCGGGGGCCGGAATCGAACCGGCGTCTGGAGGTTCTTTTACACCTATTGTTTCCAGTAGGAATGGACTATCCCATGATCCTGAATCAGGATCCTCCCATTATAGTCTCTGAACCTTTCCCGAATTACTCCGAGACTTGGCTGCTGATTGCCGAATCTTCTTGTTTTTCAAGCATTCACGCTCATTCTTTCGAATCACGTTGTAGCACAAGAAGCTCTAACGGTATTCCAGCAATTTAGAGAGTTTTTCCACTACCCGTTACCGGATAGGGTCACGTTGTTCACATGAGCCTCCCGAGGTACCTCTCCTCTACCCCGCTATGTACTGCCTCTCTGAAGAAGCATGGGAAAAGCATACCACTTTACTAAAAAGAGTACAATTTCATGCAGATATTAACCTTTCGTACGGGGTTCATAACTTTCCTCTTTTTATGATGCTATTCTTTATTAATGCCCCACAAGGATCCCGAACGTGCTAAGGAACACCACTCGAAATACATGAGAGAAGTGTGGTACCCGAAGAACAAGGAGAAGCATCTGACGTATGTACGACGGAATAAGCAGCGTGTAAGGTTATTTATCGAAGAATATAAGCGAAGTCGCTCGTGCACGGATTGCGGATTTTCAGGTAATGAATTCCCCTATGTACTAGACTTTGACCACCTCAATAGTGGCCTCACGAAGAAGTTCACGATCGGTAGTTGGTCACACTCAGTACTCAGCATTGAAGCAATTGAAAAAGAAATCGAGAAGTGTGAACTCGTATGCGCAAACTGTCATCGCATTCGAACGTTCTCTAAGAAGGTTATGGAGGATTAGATCTCTCCGTGTTCTCGCATCACCATTTCATACATAGCGATAGTGCGGTGTGCAGTGTGCTCGGTTAACTCAAACGAAGACCCGCTGTGCGCTATCTCGTTACGTACCTTATGTGCGTCCCACGCGAACTGCAGTGTCTTGAACTTCGCCGGGTTAACCGCTTTTAGTTTCTCGCCGACAGATTGACCAGGATACCCAAGCTGGGACAAAAGATCGTCCAGCATGATATCAGCCTCAATAATGGCCTGCCGCCAGTCACTCTCATGTGGACGCTCAACAAGCTCACGTACATGGGCCCACCTGGAATGGTCTCGCTCCACCTCAGCATGCGCTGCGTGTTCTGTAGCATATTTCGCTGACTCTTCGCGCCTTGTCTGATGAAAACGAATCGTTGAGTTAATAAACACCGCGAGGAGCGCAATCGTTACGATAATAGAAAGCCCTGTAACAACGAGCCATACCTGACTCGCAAGCGCGAGCAGATTCGTCTGCAATGAAAAACCTCCGGGATTAGAGATAAGCTCGTAGAGGAGCCGGAAAAAGTACTCGACGTTAAGAAAATGAACGGAAGGTTCCGAGGTTGTTCCCATCCCTTGAATTATAGCGTCTCGCCGGTCACGAGTGCACCAATTCTAAACAATAGGTCGTCAGCACCAAGTGGCGCCGTAAAGTGGATTCCCGTCGGAAGAGATACTCCATCACGCTCAACGTTCCCCATCGGTACAGAAATTGCGGGCATTCCGGTCAGGTTCGCTGTAACCGTAAAGATATCCTCAAGATACATAGACACTGGGTCGGACTTATCTCCGAACTTGAACGCAGGTGAAGGGGTTGTTGGAAATGCGATAACATCGCAACTCTCAAAAGCAGCATCGTATTCTGCACGTAAGACGCCACGTGCCTGATCGGCCTTCCGGTAGTACGCATCAATGTAGCCCGAGGAGAGCACGAATGTACCTAAAAGAATGCGGCGTATTGTTTCGGTTCCGAACCCAGACGTTCTACTCTTAACGTAATCTTCAAGAAGCGTTCCGCCGCGCTCAGCAAGACCATAGCGCACACCGTCAAAGCGAGCGAGGTTCGCTGACGCTTCTGCCGGCATAATCACGTAATAGACCGGGAGTGCATATCCGCTCGTTGGAAGCGACACATCAATAAGCGTGTGGCCCTCTGCTTCAAGAGCAGCAAGGGTGCTTTCAAACTGAGCAGCGACGTCTTCGTCGATACCTTCTGCAAGCAGATGGCGCGGCACGCCAATTCGTAGCGTGGCACCTGCTTCCTTCTTTGTATACGTATCACTGGTAATAGTTGTTGCATCAAGCGGGTCACTTCCCTTCATCACGTCATAGAGCAGCTTCGCATCGGCAACCGACTTCGTAAGCGGGCCTGCCTGATCTAAAGAAGAACCAAGTGCAATAAGACCGCTACGCGACACCGCACCATAGGTTGGCTTCATTCCTACAAGTCCGGTATGCGCTGCAGGCTGGCGAATCGAGCCTCCGGTATCAGTACCGAGCGCAGCCAGTGCAAGGTTTGCCGCTACTGCCGCAGAAGAACCTCCGGAAGAGCCTCCCGGGACGCGAGACGTATCAAGAGGATTCTTCGCAGGACCATATGCAGAATGCTCGGTTGATGAACCCATAGCAAACTCATCCATGTTGGTGCGTCCCACGAAGAGCGCACCCTCTTCCTTTAGTTTCTTTGTTACGGTAGCGTCATACGTTGCGCGATAGTTCGCGAGCATCTTCGATGCAGCACTCGCAATCTTCCCTTCTATGAGAATGTTGTCCTTCATCGCAAGCGGAATGCCACACAAAAGTGGTGCGTGCCCGCTATCAATGCGCTTCTGTGCAGATTCAATTGCAGCGTCGTCTGCCTCAAAGAGTTCCAGGAATGCATTTAGCTCTGGATTTCTTTCTTTGGCAGCGTTTGCACAGGCGTCCCATAAATCACGAACGGAAAACTCTTTCGCTCTCAGCGCGCTCGCAGCTTCTATTATCGAAAGTTCGTTCAAAGACTTAGTCATGGCTGATGATTTTTTTCACCGAGAGACTGTTTCCTTCCTTAACTGGAAACTGCTCAACAATCCGCTCGGTCCATGTACCCGACTCGTACGGAGTTTCGTCAGCCCGCAGCACATTGCGTACAACGGAAAGATTCCTATCGCTCTTAGGCAGCGTGAGCTCGTCGAGCTTACCGACGTACGCGAGAATGCTATCAAACTCAGCTGCAAATCGTGCCAGATCACCTTCTGCAACATCAAGACGCGCGAGCGTGCCGAGCCGCTTAACATCCTCAGGGGTAGCTTTGGTATTACTCATACGCTTCGTATAGGCAATCTATCACGCCTTAAGCCTCCTCACGAACTCAACCTCGTCTATAACGGGAATGCCAAGTTCCTGGGCCGCCTTGAGCTTCGAACCAGGCTTCTCTCCCGCAAGGACAAACCCTGTCTTCTTTGACACAGAGCTCCCGGGACGCCCCCCAGCTTTCCGGACCATTGCCTCAGCTTCTTCTCGGGAAAATCCTTGAAACGATCCAGTTATAACAACCGACACACCTTCAAGCGCTCCGCTCCCGCGCTCTTTGGTAACCACGGACAATGAAAGGTGCTGGCCGAGGCGTTCTATCAACATTCTGTTCTCTGTATTCTTAAACCAGTCAAAAACCGCATCAGCAACAATGTCGCCAATACCATGGATATCAGAGAAATCTTCGCGCTTTGCATTCCCAAGGTTGGCAAGCGTTCCAAAATGGATCGCAAGCAAGCGCGCAGTTTCCTCACCAACGTGCGGAATCGAGAGCCCAACAAGCAACCGATCAAGCGTAATGCGCTTCTTGTTCTCAAGAGACTCAATCAGATTCGTCGCAGACTTTTCCTTGAACCCAGGGAGTTTCAAAAGTTCGTCACGTGTGAGATCGAAGAAGTCGTCAGGATTCGCCACAAGCTCATGCTCCATAAGAAGCTGCACGGTCTTCACACCCAGTCCTTCAACATCAAGTGCACTCTTACCTGCAAAATGTGCGAGCTTGCGCAACTGTTGATCAAAGGACCCCGCAACCTTACAACGACGTGCGCTCGTACCCGGCACCCGCTCAATTTCTCCATCCCCTCCACACAAAGGAGACGACTCTGGAAACTTCCATTTCTTCTCCTTGCCAGTCCTGAACTCAGGAAGCACCTGTACGATTTCAGGTATGATATCGCCTGCCTTCTGCATAATTACCGTGTCGCCAATACGAATGTCCTTTTCTCGTATGAAATCCTCGTTATGGAGAGTTGCACGCGCAACGATAGTACCGGCTACCGCTGTAGGTACCAGGTGTGCAACCGGCGTCAGTACGCCGGTCCGTCCAACCTGAAGACTTATGTCCTCGATAACGGTCGTCACCTGCTCCGCTGGGAACTTGAACGCAATTGCATAGCGAGGACCTTTCCCCGTGTGACCCAGTAGCACCTGCTGCTCTCTTGAGTCGACCTTTACCACTACACCGTCAATAAGGTAGTCCTCCTTCTCTCGAGCGGCACCCTGCCATCGCTTCCAGTATGCGATTACCTCCTCGATACTTCCTGCGCGCGTCTCATGCGCATTAACCGGCAGCCCAAGTGAACGCAGATACGCAAGCTCGCTCGCCTGCGTCTCAGGCATTGTCTCTGAGAGACCCTCAATGTCATAGAGAAAGGCTGCAAGCGGGCGTGCTGCGGCCGCTTTCGCATCAAGCTGTCGCAAGGACCCTGCGACAATATTGCGAGGATTCGCGAACAACGGCTTTCCAAGACGCTCCTGCTCCTTATTGAGTGCAAGGAATCCCTTCCTACTCATATAGACCTCGCCCTCAACAACAAGGTCTACGGGGCGCGTAAGACACTTTGGAATGTTTTGTATGGTCGAAACCGTATGCGTAACGTTCTCGCCCGTTATCCCGTCGCCACGAGTGGCTGCAAGCACCAAATTCCCTTTCTCGTACGTAAGAAGTACATGCGCCCCGTCAATCTTAAGCTCACACACATAGGTAGGTGCTGTGCTTACACCGACCTTCGCGAGGGAACGCTTCACTCGTTCATCGAATGCATAAATTTCCTCCTCGTTAAACGCATCGTCAAGCGACCACTGTGCAACCTCATGCCGTACCTTTGTAAGACCAGGGAGCACACTGCCTGCAACCTTTTGTGTTGGTGAATTAGGGGTTACTAGAGACGGATACGCGGCCTCAAGCAGCACGAGCTCATGCTTCAATGAATCGAGCGCTTCAGGAGATATAGAAGACTGATCGCGTTCGTGATATTCGGCACGATACGCGCTAATCGCACGTTGCAGCTTCCGAGCGCGCTCGCGCGCTTCCTTAGGGACCGGCGTCATATACCTACTCTACCCCAGCGAACGCGCCTCCCCAACCACTAGTAGAAGACCTTTAATCCGCGCTCAACTCGCTTCGGATCTGTTGCACTACATACGTTATAGCCGCTCGCGTACAAACAGCTTCTGGCCGTTCCAGCATTACAGGTCGCCGAACCACCACTCTTGTACACTTTCACAGTGGCAGAAACTCCACCCGGACACGGAACGGAAAACTCGCTCGTTTGCATACCGCCGCTAATACTTGAGGTAACCGGCATATCAACTGTAGCGCAACGGATACTTGTAAGAGGGATGCCGTATCCGAATGCATTCTGCTGCTGATCCCAGTACAACGCGCATTCCATCGCAGAATCTGCAGCATAAAAGGCGTACTGTGACTGGCGAGCGGTTGAGGAAAGCGTGACTTGCTTGAGTGCAATATCAAGC
>JALHML010000029.1 GCA_022844065.1 Minisyncoccota bacterium
AGACTCGTTCATACGGGAATCCAAGGAACGCTCGAGCTTCTCCATCTGATTCTGTATAAGTATGAGTCCTCCCTCGTCCTTAGGTTTATCGTTCTCACGACGACGGAGCATAAGCCAGAGTCCAATCCCCTGCAGAAAGACGAGCACAAGAACGATTATGGCAACGGTGAAGATATCCATACGAAAAGTATACTGCTAGGCTGCAAAACCTGCCTTTCGGCTTGCTGCTTCTTGAGGACGGATAAAGACCAACCACTTAGCAAGCTCGATGGTGGCAAGATTTACAATACCGAACCCAACCAAGATCACCACCTGAAGCATTGTTGGTTGCGCGATATGAATAAGTGTCTGTAGGAACGGCACATACAGCACCGCGAGGAGCAGTAGTGAGCTTGTGAGAAGAGACACGAGAAGGAATTTATTGGAAAGCAATGGCAACCTCCACAATGGCGTTCCAAAGCTCTTCATCGAGAACGCCATGAAGATACAGTTCACGGACACCGCAATGAACATCAAGGTCTGGATTTCAAGAACGCTCACACTTGTCATGAAGACGAGATACAGATACACCCCGATAAGGGTTAAGGACGTAACCGTACCCACAAGCACAATAAGACGAAGAAGTTTTGGTGAAAGAACACGGGAAGTCTCTGGATCCTTTGGAGAGCGCTTCATGGCGTCTGGGTACAAAGGCTCAAACGCGAAGGCGAAGTTCATAAGACCTCCTTGGATGAGGTTGGACCAGAGAATTTGAGTAGGAAGGATAGGAAGTGGTAGAGCGAAAATAAGCGAAAACGCAATGAGAATGACCTCGCTAAAATTGTTCGAGAGCATGTACGCAAAAATCTTTCGGAAGTTATCCCGAAGTCGTCTTCCCTCTCGTATAGCCGCATTAATAACAGAGAATCCATTATCAAGGAGCACCAAATCTGATGCTTCCTTTGCGACGTCGGTTCCCGATCCTACGGCAATACCGATAGCTGCTGCCCGCAGTGCTGGCGCATCGTTCACCCCGTCTCCCGTCATTGCGACAACTTCTCCAGCATCCTTAAGTACGTTAGCTATCCTAAGCTTCTCTGCAGGAGCGACCCGGGCAAAAACGCTGTGATCTCTCAACACGGTAACAAGCTCCTTGTCGGTCAGTTTGGACAGCTCCACACCCGTGTAGACGCGCTCGTCAGGGCTAAGCGCAATACCAACCGCATGCGCAATGGATAGTGCCGTTTCTGGATTGTCGCCTGTGAGCATCACGACACGTGCACCGGCTTCTTGCATTTCGCGTATAGCATCCTTTGCCTCAGCACGAATAACATCTGAAAATATGAGCAAGCCCAGGAATTCGCCATGTGTAAGAACCGAAAGAAGATCTTTCTCGTTCGGAAACGAGCGAGCAGAGAATGGCATACGCGCTGCCGCAATAACTCGCTTTCCGTCTCGTGCCGCCGATGAGAGAGCGTCCTCAAAATGCGCACGCACCTTTTCCGTCATGGCGTGGGTGGTGTTGCCCTTTCCTGCTACTTTCGTAAACACTTCAAGGAAGAGCTCTGGCGCACCTGTAAGGTATGCGATGGGTCCGTCTTTTCCTTCGTACAGCATCGCACCAAATCTTCGTGAAGAGTCGAAATGAAGTTCATCGAGTCGAGGGGACTCCGCAAGCAATACATGCTGCGCAATACCATTCTGAAGTCCGAGAGTTACGATTGCCTGCTCAATAGGCCTACCATGCACAACCAACTTCTCGTCCTCAGACGCATCTTGCCGCTCCTCCACATACGCGTTTGAGGCCAGTACGCCCGCAAGGAGAAGTTGGTGCGCTTCTCCCTCTCTACCCTCTCTATACGTGTCATGCATTCCAACCAGTGTCTCGAGTGTCATGCGACCCTCGGTCAAGGTGCCAGTTTTATCAGTGAGGATGTAACTGGTTGTACCAAGCGTCTCAGCAGCAAGAAGGTTTCGCACAAGACCACCTTGCTTCAAAATCCGCTCCATCCCGAGCGCAAGCACAACCGTCACGGCGGCAGGGAGTCCCTCAGGCACGCTCGCCACAGCGAGCGCAATTGCGGTAAAGAGAGTCTCCTCAAACGGAAGATTGCGCAATGCACCAAGCGCGAGAATACCCGCCAGTATCACTGCCACCGCACCAAGCAGCAGGTGTGCTACCTGCCGTATATCACGCATCAACGGTGTCACCGTCTTATCCTTCGTACCGAGTTCTGCTGCAATCTGACCCAGCTCCGTATCTCCCGCCACCGCTACCACAATTCCCTTTCCAGCTCCGGCTGCGATAAGAGTGCCCGCATACGCCATACCTGCGCGCTCAACAAGTGGAGCCTCGGGCAGTGCGACAGTTGTATTCTTTTCAACGGCCATCCACTCACCAGAGAGCGCCGATTCGTTCACCATGAGCCCATGCGTCTCAATGAGTCGTATGTCAGCAGGGACGGCGTCTCCTGTAGAAAGCGCAACCAGGTCTCCCAGCACAAGTTCCTCGGCAGGTATCCGTTTTGGTTCACCGTTACGGAACACAACTGCAAATTTAGCCTCGCCCTCTTTAAGTGCCTCGAACGCCTTGGATGCTCTCCCCTCCTGAACTAACCCAATGACTACATTTACAAAAAGTGCGATACCAATCACCACGGTATCTGTTAGATGTCCCAGGAATAGCATCGCGAATACAGCGAGCACGAGTACGAGTGTAATAGGGCTCGTAAACTGTCTTAAGAGCCGTATAAGAAAGGATTCACGTTCAGGAGCCGGGATGCGGTTTCCGCCTTGTTTAAGACGCGTCGCAGCCTCTTCTGGTGCAAGGCCTCGCTCTAAATCAGTCTTCTGATACTCCGCAGTCTCCTCTAGAGAAAGGGCATGCCATGGTCGAGAATCTGCCATCGTCTTCTGAGTATACCCGACTAATATCAAGCAGCGATATGTGGGATATTCAGTCTCCCTATATAGACCCGGAAATGCTACGATTTCCCCATGACCATACACCAAGGAATTAAGGCCGGAATCCCCGACGCGCTACGTGCCAAGGACGAAGTACGTCTACGCACCCTTCGATCGCTCACAACCGCGATGACCAACGAAGTTGTAGCAAAAAAGCGCAAGCCCGATGAGTTCCTTACGGATGAAGAGGCACTTGCGGTACTTAAGCGCGCAAGCAACCAGCGCAAAGACTCTATCGAGCAGTTCGAAGCAGCAGGACGTCATGAACTAGCCATTCCGGAGAAGGAAGAGCTCGCGGTTATTGAGTCTTTTTTACCTGCTCAGATGAGCACTGAAGAGATTGAGACTGCAGTCAAAGCAAAGATGGCCGAGATGGGCATAACTGAAAAGAAAGATGCGGGTAAATTCACGGGTGCTGTTATGCAGGAGCTTAAGGGCAAGGCGGACGGAAGTGCAGTTAAGGCTGTTATTGATTCCCTTCTTACATAGATATCCCCTTGGTAGACCTTGACTTTTTCGCTTTTTAGATGCTAAAATAGTACTTAGGAGCTCTTCACAGGAGAATTCAAATGGGAGCCTCAGTTACTGAAATTGCTGACCTTGCAGTAAAGCTACGCTTAACCTATTCGAAGCACATTCGATGGCCTACTCTAGCCGCTCGCGCGGTCGAAGGCAAAGGTATCCGAAATGCCAGTGATATAAAGCGACTTTCTAAGGAAGTTGTATCTGAGCTTGGGCGCCGAGGCGTCATAGTGAAGCGTGCGAAAAAGTCTCGTCAAAACTTGGTCTCGCCCTAAGCGAGACCGGACTCTTAGAAAAAGGAGTGAGTGATGACTCGAGTGCGTAAGCCGCTAAAACCAAAGACGGCGTGGCGGTACGGCGCACAGTGCGACGAGCCGTTGTTCATACGGGACGAATCCAATCCCAAAAAAGTGCGTGAGATATTCGTTGAGTTCGCTCCCGGCATGATAAGCCATAAGAAGTTTGCAGTGCGGATTAGGGGCGAGTACTACCACTTCGTCTACCGCAACTTCAGCGCACACAAGCAAGTGATCGACGATGAGGCATGGGTGAGCCGCGTAGTGTATCGAAGTCTTGTGGTGATGGCTGATCATGTTATGCGTGCCATCTTTGCAAGTTTTGGCACGTGTAATCGTCCATCCACAAAACCCCTCTACGTTGAAGGAGAGCGAGTAACACTCCTTCGTCTCTCTCGTGGAAACTTAGTGTTTGCGTGGGGCACGGAAGAATACCGCGTATTTACACTGAACGGCGAGGTGCAGTTCGAAGAGCTAGGGACCCCACTCCCCCCTTCAATTCGCCGGTTCTTTGAACGGTTTGCTATAGAAATATGGCCAACACTTCCTGTCTACAAGACCAAGGAAGAACGAGAAGCAGAACTTGTTGCGCGCCGTATCAAGAAAACAGCGCCTGCAACTCTACTTCTCGAGTCTGAAGTACTGTCCGTGAAGATTATTAAGAAACCGGCGTACAAAGCAAAACCTCAGGGGCCACACCAGCCCCGTCTGTGCTAACTAGGCGACCCTCGAGGTCGTCTTTTCTTTTTTAGATAGTGTTGTAGTATGCCTAAGGAGTTCGGTGATGGTGGACCTCGAGGGAGCCAACCCTAGAAGGAACCACATCAATGTGTACCTCTGCATTTCTAACAACCGCACGTGTTTTCCTGCCTCCTGGCCCTCACTTTTCAAGGAAGGGTCAGACAAAGGTCTTGCGAGCTCTCATTCGAGCACGCAGCATCACGCAGTTTGAACTCGCCGCATTCATCGACAAGTTTGGCACCGGCCCCGACGGAAGGGTCGAGCGCTATGACGGAACGAGGGACGACGGCTTGATTGAGCTTGAGCGCAGCATACGTGGTATACGAACGCATAATGAGTTGTTACAAGAAGCCTGCGTGTTCGCGCACGAAATGGAGAAGCATTTCGAGCGCATCACGGAAGTATCGGTGCACTGAGCACCAATAGGCCGCCCACACGCAGAATGCGTACCGGGCGGTTTACCTTTTATGCGGTACCATTCCCTACAATGATTCCCCGGTACGTCGTACTCAACAAGAAACTCGGACTGACCCCACTTCAAGCTATTGATGCATGGAAACTTGAGCATCCAGAACATAAAAATGTTCCGGCAACGTACGCAGGCAGGCTTGATCCCATGGCAACAGGAAAACTCCTCGTCTTGCTCGGCGAGGAATGCAAGAGACAAGAAGCGTACCGCGGTCTCGACAAGGAATATGAGATTGAGATACTCCTCGATTTCTCTGCTGACACCAGCGACATACTTGGCATGCCTACGTATTCGGATACCATTACTCTTCCTAGCAAACGGGACATCACTCGCACTGTTCGTGCAGAGATCGGTGCAAAAGAAGTACCCTACCCTGCGTTCTCCTCAAAGACTGTGGGCGGGAAGCCATTGTTTTTGTATGCGCTTGAAGGGACGCTCGATTCAATTTCTATACCTACACATGAAGAGAGAATCTATAACATCAAACGTGTGGCAGCTCGTACGATTGAAATAGATGACCTTAGAAAAAAGGTTATCAATGTCCTCTCTCTTGCTCCCCGCACAAACGAGCCATCAAAGGAACTAGGTGCAGACTTCAGGCAGGACGAGATTGGCGCAGCATGGCTGAATTCTCTTTCTAGACTTGAAGACCGGGAATTTGTCGTCCTTGCACTTACCGTTACCTGTGCGTCAGGCACGTACATGCGCACACTTGCACAGCGAGTAGGAGAAGCGCTTAACACGCGAGCTACTGCCCTTTCCATACATAGGACACGAGTGGGACGATATATAGCGTTGCCGTTCGGGCTTGGTGTATGGACCAAGACCTATACATAACTCTGAACCGTATACGCAAAACCGCCCTTTCAGGCGGTTTTGCTCGTGTGAGGAATTACTTACCCTCGCGCGAACCTACTTTTGCACAAACTAGTCCTCTCGCGCCTCGCGGACTCGGCGCTCGCCCAGCCCGCCAAGCGAGGACTATGGCGGGCTGAAAAATGCATTTCTGAATCTGAATTTATGAGGGGGGGGGTATGAAAATGCATTAGGAAAAATGCAGAACAGCCGCAAAGCGGCCGAAATTCTACTTCTGTGGAAGTCCGAGAATAAACGCTTGCCCTTTATGGTTTTCAATAATTTTGAATGCTGGTGTATTAAAAATCGTCTGCATTGTTGCGTGATGAACCGTCAAAACTGCATCTTGCAGTTTTTGATCGTCTTCAAGATTTATAACCTCTAACCCAATTTCGCGACATTTCTCGGCCGACAAATGCCGACCATGCGAGAGACTTACCGCGTGATTGCATAACTCGTCCTTGATACAGGTAACGATAGTATCCACATCAGTTTTTCCATTAAGCATCCTGTCTCTAAGATTTTTCTCAATTATTTTCTCTGACCAGTCAATGGCCTTTTGACATTCACCAACCAAGTTGGGTGGATATTTCTGTAGCACGAACTGCCACACCGCGAGTTTCGACGGGTCCACCTTGATTTCTTTATGCGCTTTATCGAATTCCTCGACAATACCGTGAGCTGGTACACCACCAATCTGCGGGTCAACTGGCCCCAAACTCGAATGTCGACCCATGACGATTTGATGCGCAGAACACGCAATCATCGTCCCGCCTGACATTGCAAGTTGTGGGACTATGACGCGGATATTTTCAAATTTCGATTGAAGATATGAAATGATTGCTTCTGTTGCCGCAACTTCACCACCGGGCGTATGCAACACGAGGTCGAGTCCGATTTTCGTATCGAGACCATTTATAGCGGTCATAAAGCCGTTCATGTCCATATCGTTAATGGACAACGCTTGCTGAAGTTCACGAACATTTTTCTGAAGCCAACCGCTGTAGTACACGATTACATTCCGCTTCGTGTAGCGGTGCAATTTCATTAGGGCTTCT
>JALHML010000030.1 GCA_022844065.1 Minisyncoccota bacterium
AATTAGAAGAGGGACGCCTTGTTGTAGTCGCATAGTTATTTCTTCGCAAAGAGATCACCAAACATTTTCATAATGTTGTTCCATAAATTGTACAACACGTCAGCGAGCCAATTCATGAAATCGTTTCCAACGGCATCGTACGCCGATGCTGTCTGAGTACGAGTCTGGGTGTTGGACGGAACTCTTTCAATCTCTTTTGATGAATGAACTTCAATAGCAACAATGTCCCGCACGATGTTCTCTTCTTCTGCTTGAGCAATAACGACAGGAGGCTTGATTACAGTTTTCGGTATCACAACTGGAACGGCTTCCTGGATGATGGTTGGAGGCGCTGCATTCAATGCAACTGTCTTTCTTACTCGAGTAGATCCGCTGGTAGAGGTCTCAACATTTTCCTCAACCACTGCAACGACCACAGGCTCAAAAATAAACGTGTCATTAATTTTAGGAGAAAGTTCTAGATCAGTGACGCCGTCTCCATTCTCATCAACGCGCAAAGAACTCGCCCGAGCAAGATCACCAGAAACTGAAATTGTTGCTACGGTGCTTTGAGTGGTTGGAACATCGGCAAGAGTAAACCAACTTGTAACGTCACTACCTGACATAGTCTGCACATCAAGAGTGAAGAGTCCGGAACTTTTTCCCTTCATCACCACGTTGTAATCACCTACGGGTGCGATGATGTATTTAACGTCGCCAAACTCTCCATACTCAGCACCAGAAATTTGCTCATTAAAGCCTCCACCCTCTGTTTCGCCTAGGTGGTTACCTTGTCCGTCATAGAGTTCTAGGGTAAGTGGGGAGTGTAAGAAAAACATAAGTCTCTTTTCCGCCGCCGAGCTAGGTTGATTCTTAGAAATATAATTTGGAAGATCTACGATCGAACCGAGTAGAATATCTCTAATAAATATTCTTGTGGACTCAAGTTCAAATATGTCACTGTGGTTCCTGTCTGGTGCGGCGCCACGATTTGATTCACGAAGATTAATCCAATAATTCTCAACATTCTCTAACCCTGCACTCATAAGTAATGCACTTGGAATAGGCACAACACCGTCGCCATCCTCAACGAACATTGGACGGTACATTTCTTTGTATCCTCCGAATAGTTTCCTCTGTTCGTAGAAATCGACACCCGATATCGTATTCATACCCCAACCAGCAATCTGGTGGACCCGAACTCCAGCGGGCGGTACCCATGAATCAAGAGTGTCGTGAGAGGCGCGGCCGTAGTTGAGAAAGTCCTGATTCAAAACGTTAGCGCTCCCAGTATCGTTGACGGCAGGTTTCGTACGTCCTCCGTCCCTTGCTGCGAGGAAGTCATAAAGCTCTTCAGAAGAATCAACAGATGCACCGTAGCGATTTCGCTCTTCTGCATAAGCCGTGAGGGCGGTGAACTTAGCTACAGGATGATTAGTGTCCTGTACCCGATCGAAATACGCTTGCGAAGGAAGAAGATGGTATGCCATTGGGGAGTGCTCAGCCAGTTCGCGAGCAACATCCCGCGACCCCAGGAGCGAGCAAAGCCATCCTATGAGGCTATCCGCACAACGATCCATTGGAAGTGCTTCACCGTACCCGTACAAAAGACCAGCCATGGCCTGAGGCGCCCCGCTCTGAGGGACACCTACAAAGATAATTTGATCAACAAGAGCAGCTTCGCCATTTGCTTCAAGACGTTGCATCAGTTTCTTTGTAACGAGCCCTCCATTGCTGTGCGCAATAATGGACACTTTGCCAGTAGGGGAGGATGCTGCGAGCTCCTTGAGCGTTTTTTCTATATACGGAGTCTCGGATTCCTCATGGAAATAGATTTGTTCTCCGTGTACAGCTCCTCGTGTGACGATATCGTCGAGTGAAAGTCGCCAGTCATATGCAACCGCTCTCCAGTCAGTCAACGTGCCGTCTGCCTTAAGAGCGTTCATTTGGTTTACGAACGAGGCATAGAAATTGTTTCGGAATACCTGCGAGAGAATCCCACCCTCCTTCACGTGAATATCGCTACGCTCGCTCCTCCCGCTTGCGTTGAGGAATAACTGTCCTAAATCTTGATTGCCAAAAGGCTCCCACAGTTTGTTTCCTGACCCGTCATACAACCGACTGCCTTTGATGCCAGGAAGGAATAAGACGTTCGAGATACCGGTAGGACCTTCGCCGGTAGGCATTGCAACCATACCGAGCGAGAGGGGTAGGTACGTGCCCATGCGGTTGTACGTAACGCCGTGTTCCTCGAAATAGATCGACGGATCAACGTCGTCTACATCGGAGTCGTAATAGGTTCGGGCGTTTTGCATGAACCATGCAAGCGATTCAAGTCTCGCCAGGAATAGCGGGCATAGTTCTCCTCCGCACTGGTAGCCCGGCACATCAAGTTCAAACGGAAACGTCGAGGAAAGGATTATGTGGTATGTGTCGTCCTCGAAAAAAGTGAAGGGGAGTTCGCCACTCGTGCTTCCGTGCGAAACTTCCTCACTATGTACCAGACTTGCGCTGCCGATCTCACCTTTGTATATCTGAAGCGTTAGTGTCGACGCATCAAACATCTCCTGGTAGGAGCCCGTGTAGGTGTGTGGGAGGTCTATATCCTCAGGCTCGTTAGATACGTAGGACCAGCCAAGAGTTCCTGGGGTACCGAGCGGAAAGGAATCCTCGTCCTCAATAAGAGGTCTCCCATTCCAAGTGAGGAAAAGGGTGAGAAATTCTCGCGCCTCTAAGTCCGCTATGCTTTGTATTAGTGGGTCTGATTCCTCTTCTTCATAGAATTGAAAGAAGGTTGTGCACTGTTCTACTCCGGCGCTATAGCTACACAGGGTTCGGTAATAGCCAAGACCACAGCGTTCGACCTCATTGCCTTCACCATCAAGCTGCATCTCGCAGTCCCATATAAGCTCCGGTTCCTCTTCTTCGTCGGACTCAGACAGAAGAGTAGTCTCGGCAGAGACCAGTAGTTCCCCAATGCCCCCCGCAAGACTTTCAAGGCCTGCGATTACTGGGTCTACTACCGCTTCAAACACTTCTGGAATGGCTCCAAGCTCAATGAGCGTGATTTCAGGCAGAATAGTGTCATCTGCGAACACACCGAAAGGAGAAACCCAAAAAAGGCCAACAAGTATGGCTAGGCCAATGGCCACCCGAAAGATCATAGGATTATGGTACCACTCCTATATATAGGATACGGCCGTAATCCAGAGGGTGTTTGCATTTACGGACAAGCTCTTATATAGTGCTTTTGACTCCCCCGGGGAGTTTTTACTTCACACATGTCGACCATCAATCAGCTCACAAAGAAGGCGCGTAAGACAACGAGTCGCAAGACAAAGGTTGTGGCTCTTGGACGTGGTTTCAACACCCTCAAGAACCGCCCAACCTTCTACCCGGCGCCGTTCAAGCGTGGTGTGTGTGTGAAAGTAACAACAAAGACTCCCCGCAAGCCAAACTCGGCTATTCGTAAGATCGCTCGCGTGAAGCTCACCAACCAGATGGAGGTTACTGCCTACATCCCAGGAGAGGGACACAACCTCCAGGAGCACTCGGTGGTTATGCTCCGTGGTGGACGCGTGAAGGACATTGGTGTGCAGTACACCATCGTTCGTGGACGCCTCGACACCGCAGGCCTTGATAAGCGCCGCCGTGGTCGCTCGAAGTATGGCGCTAAGAAGCCAAAGGCATAGTTTTTATTCTCAATCATGCGACACCCTGTAAAGAACAAGTATCCTCGCCGCCCGGACCTCGTGTACGGTTCTGAGGCAATCTCTCGCTTCATCAACACCGTTATGTGGGACGGCAAGAAGGATACCGCCCGCAAGCTTGTCTACGGAGCCCTCGATATCATCAAGGCCCAGGACATGGACCCACTCGAGACCTTCGAGACGGCTATCCGCAACGTTGCTCCTCTTATGGAGGTCCGTTCTCGCCGCGTCGGTGGTGCTAACTACCAGGTTCCTCGCGAGGTTCCGCAGCAGCGCCGCGTCGCACTCGCGTACCGCTGGCTCATCAACGCTGCTCGCGCACAGAAGGGTAAGCCAATGGCACAGCGTCTCGCTTCTGAAATCCTCATGGCCGCTAAGAACGAAGGTTCTGCGATCAAGAAGAAGGATGACATGCACCGCATGGCAGACTCCAACAAGGCCTTCGCGCACTTCGCTTGGTAATCCAACGTTTTACACAAAGAAAGAGGCGCATCCTTTAGGACGCGCCTCTTTCTTTCCCCCCCCCCGGGCTCTGTTAGGGGTCTATTGGGCGGGAAGCACAAGCACCTGGTACCTATTGACAGACACGTACTTAGTGTGTTATGTTGTTATAGAAGACGAGAGCCATTTCTCGTTGTGAAGCTCAAGGGGAGCACAATGCACGTTGTCACAAAGATTGCCTTGCGTATTGCGGTGGGATCCTGGTTCGTGTTGGTCCTGACCTCATATCTGCTCGGCATGTTGGTCGATAATGAAGTATGGGCTATCAGGTCCGAGCATATCGCATTAGCCAAATTCCTGGACATCCTCGGCACCGTCGGGGCACTGTTCATGATTGTCGCCCTGGTCGTCGCCGGCATCTCGTATGTGGCGAGCCATCTTCGGTTGCGATGGCAGTAAGGTCCATCATCGATTCCGCGACCAAACAAAGTCCAGCTGTAGCGTTATGCGCAGCTGGGCTTTTTCACTAAATGCGTTCGGAAACATTAAAAGATCCTCAATAAGAACGAAGTACAGAAAACGACTCACAGACGCAGGTTTTCTTGTGTAATCGACTCACAAGCGTATACTCGCGCCAGGTTGTTGTTCCGTTTATGAAAGGATTGTTCACATGACTGCCTCAACCGCACTAGCGGCGCCGGGCGGTCAGCTCAGGCGTCGATTCGAACCGGGTATTGTTTGTCAGGCTCGAGTGGGAATTATCCCGCTCCGTGTTACTGCAAGCAATCGAGCCGAACTCGATACCCAAGTTCTGTTTGGTGAGCGCGTAACCGTGCTTGCCTATCGAAGAGGGTGGATGCGTGTCCGAGCGCACCTGGACGGGAAGGAAGGATTCGTTCGTTCCGAGTACTTCTCTGACAAACTCTTCAAGCCTACGCATCGCGTCATCGTTCCGTCTGTCCTCACAACCGCGTATCGTCCGGTGCAATCGCACCTCATGGCGATGCTCGGTATGAATGCGTGTGTTCGCGTCACTGATACCCTCGACAAGTTCTCGCGGATTCATGGTGCAGGCTGGGTCAATAGCTCATGTCTTAAACCAATAGGTGAGTACGAGCAGGACTTCGTTGACGTGGCATGCCGTTTCCTTCGTACCCCCTACTTTTGGGGTGGAAGAACGGGATTCTTCATCGACTGTTCCGGACTTGTTCAGGCGGCACTCATTGCCGCAGGCTACAAGGATGTACC
This sequence comes from Minisyncoccota bacterium, assembly GCA_022844065.1. Taxonomy (GTDB): domain Bacteria; phylum Patescibacteriota; class Minisyncoccia; order Phycocordibacterales; family Phycocordibacteraceae; genus C7867-001. The sequence continues at coordinate 5,379 of JALHML010000030.1, forward strand.
AAGGGACTCAGGTCCTCAAAGTCAGAGGCTTGGGGTACCAATTGTGTACGAGAACGGGCTCTGTCGTGGAGACCTCGTGTTCTGGAAAGGACACGTCGGTATCATGGTTGATCGGTACTGCATGCTTCATGCGACCGATGACGTCATGAGTGTTGTTGTCGAGCCGCTTGAGATGGTTATACAACGCCGCAAACGTGAGGAACCTGAAGGAAAAAGAGAAATAACTGTTGTTCGGCGGCTCCCAGAGTACGCCAAACTTCTTGGGCGCAGATCGTGAGATCTGCGCCCTTGTCCTATCCATAGAGAGCGTACGACGGCTGATACTATGAAGCATATGGTTGCTGATCAGTCGTTCTCCTCTCTCGCTGAAGCCCTACAAGGGCTTGAAATACCTGTCTCTATTTCAGACTCACTCGCGCTCATTGAGGTGCCATATGTATCGTTTGAAGGGTATGAACAAAAAGGTCAGCTCGTAATACACCAAAATCTTGCCGAAGAAGTAACCGCTCTTTTCCAGGAGCTTTATAAGCAATGGTTTCCGATATATAAAATGGTCCCTTTGGTTGCTTACGGATGGGATGACGTTGCCTCGATGGCGGACAACAACACCTCTGCTTTTAATTACCGACACATTATTGCAACGGATCTCTTATCCAACCATGCTCTTGGGAGAGCAATAGATATTAATCCTCTCCAGAATCCTTATTACGCTCGTAATGGGAAAGTCTATCCAGCAGGTGCCGTACATGATCCAACGGTGCCCGGCACACTGCACAAGGATAGTTCGGCAGTTACTTTGTTTAAAGAGAAAGGATGGACCTGGCTCGGCGATAGAGATACCTATAAGGATTATCAGCATTTCGAAAAGTTATAGTCCCCCACGTAAGCTTTGGTGACTTTTGAATCGAGTGCTACGGAAAAGGGCGGCATCGGTTGATGCCGCCCTTTCTTCTTAATTAAGTCCTGCTGGGTCTCGAGGAGCTTCAACGTTGAATTCCTCGAGACCGATTTCCGAAAGATCGATCTTCCCTTCTGCTGCCCAGAAGAAGTAGTGCTCATCGAGCACAAAGATCATCGTGAGGGTGAAGAAGGTGAGGTAAAAGAAAAGGGGAGGCGTTTCGAAAGGGATGGATTTGAGGCAGGTATTAGGAAACCCCTCCTCAATCCACTTGTCGAAACCCCGTACCTTCAGTGCGTCTGTGTGGACGCTTTCGGGAATGGTCATCAGATGCTCCTACATGGTCTGCGGGGAACATACCACTCTGTTTGCGTTTTGTCGCCGTTTTCCGTATCTTGTAGATAACGCCCAGGCGGCTTTTTACTTTATATCCCTTACAAAATGAATCGCGATTATCCTCTCGAGAAAGTGCGCAACTTCGGTATCATCGCCCACGTTGATGCCGGCAAGACAACAACCTCTGAACGCGTGCTCTTCTACACAGGCTCCCAGCACAAGATTGGTGAGGTGCACGAGGGCGAGACAACGACCGACTGG
>JALHML010000031.1:0-2941 GCA_022844065.1 Minisyncoccota bacterium
GAATCCGTGCGGGGCTTTTTCTTATCGTTCTAGATTGACCCAGGTATATCTGAGGTCGTTATTCTCTTGTTCCTCTCGCAGCACCTCTTTTGAAAATTGATCTTCATATGCAGGAAAGAACGCATCACCCTCTTTCTCGTCATCAACGAGCGTAAGGTACAGGTTCGTAGCGAAGGGAAGTGCGCACTCGTATACTTGCTGACCGCCAATAGCGAAGATTTCATCGCTCCCTTCGGCGTCCCGTGCGCGTGAGAGCGCCTCAGGGAAGGACTGCGCGAGTACGGCGCCTGGTGCATCGTATGAACTGTCGCGTGTAATAACAATGTTTGTGCGTCCGGGAAGTGGGCGGAACTTCTCAGGAATAGATTCCCAGGTCCGGCGGCCCATGATAACCGGGTGTCCTGAGGTAAGACTTTTGAAACGAGGAAGGTCGCCCGGAATCTGCCACAACAGTTGGTTGTCTTTCCCAATTGCGCGGTTTTTACCGATCGCCGCAATAACACTTATTTTTTCGGCTTCTTGTGCCATGTCTGTACTTTCTTAATGTCGCGGTCTCCCCAGAGCTTTGGGAGCATCATCTCAGGTTTCCAGGTCTTCTTGAGTTCGGAAAGGTTCGTGGATGCTGCGTACTTGCCGGACTTCGTGTAATCGCGTTCGCGGATGGGTCCAGTCTCAAAGAAGATGATCTGCGCGATGCGGCGTCCGACGACGAGTGGGATGATGTAGTTCTTCGAGTTGTTCGTAATTTCCATAGTCCAGCGGTTCACGTAGCCAACGTCGCCCCAACCAGCGCACTTGCAGACCTCGATGAACTGGCGTCCGGTAGAAGAGCGAGCCTTCATCATGGTGGTAATGTGATCCTTGCCGCCGATGAACTCCTGCGTGTGCGCGAGGATAGTTTCGCCAGGGCGCAGCACAATAACCTTGTCGTCTGGGCGGATGCCCCCGGTCCAGTCAAAGTTGTACTTCTTAAAGGCCTCCTTTGCAGTAACTGCACGTTGCACGTCGTCCGCACCCCATACGTGGCGCGTGTGTTCTTCGCTCCAGATGTTGTAGAGGCTGTGATTGTACTTTGGTGGCTGTTCGCGATAGAACCATTCGCCAAGCGTTACGTCGTAACTCGAGGTCGCGAGCTGCTCATCGTTAAACGGGGAGATGATGATGTCGCCCTTTTTCATCTCTTCAAGGATTCTGCGGTCTGAAAGTGCCATGATTGAAAGAGTGTACTAGTGTCTTCGTTAAACGGCCATCTTTGCCTTGATGGCCTCGTGTGACTCATACCCTTCGAGCTTGATGTCGTCCATGGTGAAGGAGTCGATGTCCGTGACCTCTGGATTGAGCCAGAGCGTTGGGAACGGAAGCGGTTCACGGGTGAGTTGTTCCTTCACGGCGTCGAAATGGTCGTGATAGATGTGCGCATCGTTTAGCGTAAGGACGAGCTCATGTGGTGTCTTTCCGGTGACCTGCGCCACCATGGCAAGAAGAAGCCCGTAGGATGCGATGTTGAACGGGACGCCAAGGAACATATCGCAGGAGCGCTGCACCATATGAAGCGAAAGCTTATCGCCCGCAACAAAGAACTGGAACATCATGTGGCATGGAGGGAGTGCCATCTGGTCGATCTCTCCAGGATTCCATGCGGAGACGATCAAACGGCGGTCCGTGGGATCGTTTTTTATCTTGTCGACGACCCGCGCAATCTGATCAACAACGCTCCCGTCCGGAGACTGCCACTTCCGCCATTGCACGCCGTACACGCGGCCGAGGTCGCCTGGGAACTTCGCTTTCGGGGCCCAGTAGTCAGCTTCTGCGTTTGCAGTCCAGATGGTCTTCTCAGAGCCGTTCAACTCCTTAAGGCGGTTGTCGTCGCCAGAGCCTTCAAGAAACCAGAGAAGCTCGCTCTTCACAGCCTTGAACGCGAGTTTCTTTGTTGTGAGGGCAGGGAAGCCGTCCTCAAGATTGCAGCGTATCTGAAGCGCGAAAAGTGCACGTGTGTCACCGTTGCGGCCTGTTCGGTCGACGCCGTTTTCCATGATGTTCTTGAGCGCGTCGAGATAAGCCTGTTCCATGAGTCCAGTATACAGGGGAGGTCTCTAAGCCTTCCGACTGGGGAGAGCGGGGATAACGCTGTGCTAGGGTATGCTGAGATTATTGTTCAAAAGGGCACGTACATAATGACCAATCAACGCAAAAAAGGCCTGTTCGTTGTCCTTGATGGGAATGATGGATCAGGAAAGGCGACACAGGCACAGAACCTGGTCGCGAGACTCGAGTCAGAAGGACGGGAGTGCCTGTTACTGAGCTTTCCCGAGTATGACAACAATCTCTTCGGTGAGCTTTTGGCTGAGTGTCTTGCGGGAAAGCGCGGCGACTTCGTTCACCTTGATCCGCACATAACGTCTACGTTGTATGCAGCGGACCGTTTCGAATCTTCAGCAAAGATTCGTGCCGCGCTCGAGGAAGGGAAGGTGGTTATCGCAGACCGCTTCACAAGCTCAAACCAAATTCATCAAGGAGGAAAGATTCCGAACGAGAATGAACGGATTTCATTCCTTGCCTGGCTTGATCGCATGGAGCACGAAACGTTCGCTATTCCGCGACCCGACGTGATTATCTATCTGAAGGTTCCTGTCGAGACAAGCTTGGTACTCCTCGCTGACAAGCGTCGAGCCAAGAACATCAACCTCGGCGACGGGGAGATGGATCAGGTCGAAAGTGATCGCGAGTACCTCGACTGTAGTCACGAGACCGCAGGCTGGCTTATGAGTCGTCAGAAGAACTGGCGCCTCATCGATTGTCTCGGTGCGGATGGGCAGATGCGTACACGTGAAGAAATCGGCGTCGATGTTATGGCAGCAATCAAGCCATTCGTTGACTAACAGAGCCCGCGCAGCAATGCGCGGGCTTCAGTTTTGAGAGCATGGGCTCGAGAGGTACTATA
>JALHML010000031.1:2951-6836 GCA_022844065.1 Minisyncoccota bacterium
ACTATAGAAACAATATTTAATTCGTATGAGATAAGGTCACTGGCGAGCACGCGTTTACTACTACACGGAACCGACCTATGAATCCCTACGACCACATCAAGAACGAAGACCAGGAAGTCTTCAGTGCCATAACAGGAGAAGAGACACGTGAAGCAGAAGGGCTTGAGCTTATTCCTTCGGAGAACTATGTATCACTCGCCGTACGCGAGGCGATGGGTAGTGTGTTTACGAACAAGTACTCGGAAGGGTATCCCGGCAAGCGCTACTACGGCGGACAGGAGTTCACCGACCAAGTGGAGACGCTCGCGATTGAACGCGCGAAAACGCTCTTCCGTGCTGATCACGCCAACGTGCAGCCCTTGGGAGGAGCTGCTGCGAACATTGCGGCGTACTTCGCATGGCTTGAACCCGGAGACACCATCCTCGGCATGGACCTCGCCCATGGCGGACACCTTACACACGGCTCGCCCGTGACCTATATGACGAAGCTCTACAACTTCGTGCGGTACGGTATGAAGGACATCGACACCGGAGAGATCGATTACGACGAGATGCTAGCAACCGCAAAGAGGGAGCGCCCTAAGATCGTCCTTGCCGGATTCTCGGGGTACCCACGCACACTTGATTGGAAGAGAATAGCTGACATCGCGCGTGAAGTAGACGCGGTTGCAATGGCAGACGTGGCACACATTGCAGGACTCATTGCCGGAGGTGCGCTTGAGAACCCGCTTGATCACGGGTTCCATATCATGACCACGACGACGCATAAGACGCTTCGCGGGCCGCGAGGTGCCATGATCCTTTCAAAGGGAACGGTCTCAACTCCACTCAAGGCACCGGAGAAGACAATCGAGAATCTTCCGACCCTGATTGATCGCAGTGTGTTCCCGGGATTCCAAGGAGGCCCGCACATGCATCAGATTGCAGCGAAGGCAGTTGCCTTTAGAGAGGCTGCAACCCCAGCGTTTAAGGAGTATGCGCATCAGGTTATTAAGAACGCGCAGGCGATGGCCGAGGTGTTCACCAATGGCGGTGTTCGTCTCATCACGGGAGGCACCGACAATCATCTCATTCTTGCCGACGTGTACGGCTCGCTTGGTATTAGTGGGGGAGAAGCGGAAACTCTTCTTGATCGCGCAGGCATGACGCTTAACAAGAACTCAATAGCAGGGGACACCAGGAAGCCATTTGATCCGTCCGGCATTCGCTTCGGCACACCAGCAATGACGACACGCGGTTTGAACGAAGACGATTCACGAGAGATCGCAAGCATTATGCTCGAGGTTCTCGACAAGCGAGATGATGTGACGGTTGAGAATGCGAAAGATCGCGTGCGTACGATTGCGCTTGCACATCCAGTCCCTGAGTCGTTCGTATAGCATCACCGATGCTTCAGGTTCGGTGTGGTTAGATACCCTTATTATCAGAGGGACACGTAACCGCAACGAACATGCACACTCTTGGAAAAACACTTCTTGAATCAGCAGCGGTACTCGCTGTTGGCCTCTCAATCGTCGGATTCATGCTCTACGCGTTCTCGCAGAACATGGCACTGTACGGAGGTTAAGAACATTAGAAAACAGCCCGCTCCTCACAGAGCGGGCTGTTTTCTGTTACTATCCGCCTAATGGAAGAGATGCTTAGAACCGCCATACGCGAAGCCCTTGTATCGATGGGTGCCAAAGACGTTGCGTTTTCCGTCGAGTGGCCGGCAGACCTCGCGCATGGGGACTTTGCGACAAACGCCGCGCTCGCAGCAAGCAAGACGCTTGGACGTTCTCCACGTGAGATTGCGGACGAGCTTGTAGCGAAGCTCAGAGATTCTCTCGGAGACGACGTCGCGTCGATAGAAGCGGCAGGCCCTGGGTTCGTGAATATAACACTGGCACACGATGCTATAGCAAGAGTCCTTGGTGAAGCTTCTTCATCTGAATGGGGAAAGGGAGACGTTCGTACCGGAGAACGGGTCGCATTTGAATACTCTTGCCCGAACCCGTTCAAAGAGATGCATGCGGGACACCTCATGAGTACGGTTATCGGAGAAGCAGGCGCCAGACTTCTTGAGAACCAGGGAGCTCGTGTACTACGCGATACCTACGGAGGCGACGTTGGGCCGCATGTTGCTAAAGCGCTGTGGGCACTCCAGAGAAAGGGTGTGAGTGAACCCTCAACCGCGAGCGAGATCGGAGACGCCTATGCACAAGGAAGCCGAGCGTATGAGGAGAGCGAGAATGCGAAAGCGGAGATTGATGCACTCAACACCACGCTCTACATCACACTCGCAAAGCCTGAAGACGAGCGTAGCGATGAAGACCGAAGCTTACTTGAAACCTGGCGTCATGGACGTGATGTATCGCTTAACGCCCACCGTGTTGTATGGGACGCGCTCGACAGTCATTTCGATTACGTCATACACGAAAGCGAAACAACACCCATAGGTAAGGAGAAAGTACTCGAAGCACTGTCGCAGGGTGTGTTCAAGGAGAGCGAAGGCGCCGTAATCTACGACGGAGAGAAGAGGGGACTCCATACACTTGTCTTCCTTACGTCGCGCGGGAACCCGACGTATGAAGCAAAAGATGTTGGCCTCGCGTTTCTTAAGGAAGAGCGCATGGGTCCTCTCGACCATTCGTATATAACAACCGCCGGTGAGCAGAGCGGACACTTCGCGGTATTTCTTGCGGCGCTTGAAGAGTTTGCCCCTGAGCTTGCAAAGAAGACCGTGCACGTGCCACACGGCTTCTTGAGGCTTTCGACAGGAAAGATGTCATCGCGCGACGGGAACGTCGTTACGGCTGCCGGTCTTATCGAAGAGGTTATTGGGAAAGCACTGGAGAAGAATGAGGATCCACTCGTTGCACGCGCCGTTGCGATTGGTGCAATCAAGTACATGATCCTGCGTCAGGCCCCGGGAGGCGACATTGTGTTCGATCCTGAAACGTCACTTTCTCTTGATGGGGATTCAGGTCCGTATCTTCAGTACGCACTTGTTCGTGCCAAGTCTGTACTCGAGCAGTCTGATTTGAAGCCAGGAGCGTCCGAAAAGCCAGAGACTATTTTTGATATAGAGCGCCTTATTATTCGGTATCCCGAGGTAGTCAAGCGTGCCGAAGCTCTGCGTGCACCGCAGCAAGTTGCGCAGTACCTCACAAGCCTCGCGGGGGAATGGAACTCGTTCTATGCAGTCGAGCGCATTCGCGGAGGAGAGTATGAAGCGTATAAGCTCCTCATTGCTCGGGCGTTCATTACGACAATGGAGAACGGTCTCGCACTTCTGGGTATTCCGGTTCCAGAACGGATGTAAACGGCACCTCGTTGCATATTTACGTATAGAGCGGTAGGGTAGCTCTTGTCCTCATTTTGGGAGGATGTCGTTGTTTCGGGAGAAGACTTTGACTGATACGGCTTCGAGTTCGGGGAACTGTTCGGGCGGGACGAAGTTTCGTCGCAATGAAGACCCGCGCCCTTCGCGTGAAATGCGCAATGCGCAGATCAATCATGCGGCAGTGGGCGCTGGTCCGCCGAAAAGCGGTATCGACCGCTTCAGGGACAAGTACAAAGGGTTCGGCTGGTAAAAGCTGAACTCAAGATGGGACGGCCCGCGCTTGCGTGGGTCGTTTTCCTTTTAGTACGCAAAACGCTAGGATGAGGAGACTATGGCTGATGCAGAGAAATCAGAAGTCTCAAAACGCGAGGAAGCGGTCCTTGCGCTCTGGAACGAGAAGGGAATTTTTGAGAAGTCCCTCAAGAAGCCTTCGCCCAATGGTGAGTTCGTGTTTTATGACGGCCCCCCATTTGCAACTGGTCTCCCACACCATGGGCACATACTCGCGAGCACCATAAAGGATGCGATTCCTCGTTATAAGACGATGAGATCGGAAGAGC